>JAAURZ010000477.1 GCA_012031955.1 Bacteroidia bacterium | reverse complement strand
TTACTAAAATATCTTTTTGGTCGGACCATAACCTAAGCACTGTGTTTAAAAAAATTTTGATTGCCAATAGAGGTGAGATTGCCCTAAGGGTGATTCGAACCTGCAAAGAAATGGATATTAAAACGGTAGCCGTTTATTCAACGGCTGATCGTGAAAGTTTGCATGTCCGCTTTGCTGATGAAGCCGTGTGTATCGGAGCACCTCCAAGTAAAGATTCTTATTTGAACATTCCGCGAATCATTTCTGCAGCGGAGATCACCAACGCGGATGCCATTCATCCTGGCTACGGATTTTTGTCGGAAAACAAAGAGTTCTCAGCGGTTTGTCACGAGTACGGGATCAAGTTTATTGGCCCCACTCCGGAGATGATCCAATTGATGGGTGACAAGGCGACTGCCAAAGACACCATGAAAAAGGCAGGGGTTCCAACTATCCCAGGATCTGATGGCTTAATCGAGTCGATCGAAGAAGGAATAAAGATTGCAAAACAAATAAAATATCCTGTTATCGTGAAGGCCACGGCTGGTGGTGGTGGCAAGGGTATGCGAATCATCAACAACGAGTCTGAATTCAAAAAGGCATGGGACGACGCTAAGCGCGAAGCAGCCGCTTCATTTGGAAACGACGGCCTGTACCTTGAAAAATTTGTTGAAGAACCGCGCCACATAGAGATACAGTAGTGGGTGATCAATACGGCAAAGCATGCCACCTGTCGGAACGTGACTGTTCCATACAGCGCCGTCACCAGAAGCTAGTAGAAGAAACCCCCTCACCCATTGTGAGTCAGGAATTGCGCGAGCGGATGGGCGAAGCTGCCATTAAAGGTGCCAAGGCAATTAACTATGAAGGAGTAGGAACCATAGAATTTCTCGTCGACAAGCACGGCGATTTTTATTTTATGGAGATGAACACCCGTATACAAGTGGAGCATCCCATCACGGAAGAGGTGACCGACTACGACCTTATTCGCGAGCAAATTAAGGTAGCGGCAGGTGTACCGATTTCTGGCAAAAACTATTTCCCCAACCTGTACGCCATGGAGTGCCGGATAAACGCCGAAGATCCGGCCAACGGGTTCAGGCCCTCTCCCGGCAAGATTACCAACCTGCATATGCCGGGCGGTCACGGAGTGCGAATAGACAGTCACGTGTACGCCGGGTACACTATACCCCCCAACTACGATTCAATGATTGCGAAGCTGATCGTAAGCGGACAATCGCGAGAAGACGTGATCACGAGAATGAAACGGGCACTGGAGGAATTTGTAATTGAAGGTGTTAAAACAACGATTCCGTTCCACATAAAGCTGATGGACAACCCGCAATTCAGGTCAGGAAAATTCACCACAAAATTCCTCGAAACCTCATTTGACTTTTCCGCGCTCAAGTAGCCGTTTCTTAACCACTCATATAAATCTTATCATGAAAAGGATGCCCGACCCGGCATCCTTTTTTGTTTTTGCCTATTTTTCAACATACAGTAATCTTAACCCTAACGTTTTGAAACGAAGAGATTTTATCCAACTCACAGGACTTGGTATTGGCGGGATGCTGGTACCCTATTCAATGCTTGGCAATCCTGTGCCGGCCGAGGCATTTCTGGATATGCCGCTGGACCCCGTCCAGAAGAAGCAATTGGCCGACGTAGCGCTCAACACGGCCCGGTCGTTGGGTGCTTCCTATGCAGACATTCGCATAGGTCGCTACCTTAACCAATTTATCAGCACACGCGAAACAGAGTTCAGAATATTGTCAATACCGAATCTTTCGGTACGGGCGTACGCGTAATCGCCAATGGCACCTGGGGATTTGCGTCAACACACGACGTGAGCGCAGATGGCGTGAAAAAGGCGACCGAACGCGCAGTGGCCATCGCCAAAGCAAATTCCAAACTCCAGAAGGAGCCCGTGAAACTGGCTCCGGTAAAATCGGTGGGCGAGGTCTCATGGAAAACACCGTTGGAAAAAAATGCTTTCGAAGTACCAGTTTCCGACAAGGTTGAACTGCTGCTTAGTGCCAACAGCGCGGCACTCGCACAAGGCGCAAGCTTCGTGAATTCGAACCTCTTCATGGTTAATGAACAAAAGTACTTTGCATCGTCCGACGGATCATATATCGATCAGGACGTTCATCGCATATGGCCCACGTTTACAGTAACCGTCGTTGACAAAGTCGCGGGTAAATTTAAGGCACGCCAGGCATTGAGCGCGCCGATGGGTATGGGGTATGAGTACGTCATACCCAAGAATGAGGACAAGATGAAGGGGCCTGAAGGACTCGTGCTTTACAAAAACAGCTACGACATCGTTGAGGATGCCACCTTGGCGGCGAAACAAGCGAAAGAGATGCTCACTGCGAAGTCCGTAGACCCCGGCAAGTATGACATGGTCCTCGAACCAAATCACCTCGGACTCACCATCCACGAGTCGGTAGGCCATCCGCTTGAACTCGACCGCGTACTCGGTTACGAAGCGAACTATGCCGGTACCAGCTTTGCCACGCTAGACAAGTGGAAGGCCGGCAACTTCAACTACGGCAGCAAACTCGTCAATATTTTTGCAGACAAGACACAGCCGGGTTCGCTCGGCGCCGTAGCTTACGATGACGAAGGTGTACAATGCAAGCGCTGGGATTTGATTAAAGACGGCATCCTCGTGAACTATGAGGCCATCCGCGATCAGGTTCATATACTCGGTCAAAACGAATCGCACGGGTGCTGCTACGCGCAGAGTTGGAGCGATGTGCAATTCCAACGGATGCCCAACGTATCGCTTGCGCCCGGCAAAGAAAAATACAGCGTAGACGAGATGATCAAAGATGTGGAAAAAGGAATCTACATCGCCGGCCGAGGGTCTTACTCAATCGACCAGCAGCGCTACAACTTTCAATTCGGAGGCACCGTGTTTTACGAAATCAAGAACGGAAAAGTGGCTGGCATGCTCAACGATGTTGCATACCAATCCAACACGCAGGAATTCTGGAACAGTTGTGCCAAAATTTGCGACGAAAGTGATTATCGTCTCTTCGGGTCATTCTTTGATGGCAAGGGGCAGCCGTCGCAGGTAAGCGCGGTGTCGCATGGAAGTTCCACCTCACGATTCGACGGCATCAATGTGATAAACACCGGTCGTACCATCTAACCCAAACACTATGAAACGGAGAGATTTTATCCAACTGGCGGAGTGGGAGCCACGGCGATGGCGCTGCCCATCCCTGCGTTCGCCCGGGCAATCGACCCCGGTCGAATGCTGGAGCCACTGCTGGACATCAAGCAAAAGAAGCAACTGGCCGATGTCGCGCTCAACGCCGCCAAGTCGGCCGGCGCCAGCTACGCCGACGTGAGAATCGGACGCTATCTTAA
>JAAURZ010000476.1 GCA_012031955.1 Bacteroidia bacterium | reverse complement strand
CACTTTGATTTGCAGGAGCTGTTTTGCCGCCGAGGCGCCGCTCATAACGGCAATTTGTGCCGTGGGCCATGCCACAATAATGCGCGGGTCGTACGCCTTGCCGCACATGGCGTAGTTGCCTGCACCGTATGAGTTGCCTACGATGACTGTAAACTTGGGGACGGTACTGTTGGCCATGGCGTTCACCATCTTCGCGCCGTCTTTGATAATGCCGCTATGCTCGGCCTTGCTTCCCACCATGAAGCCGCTCACATCCTGAATGAAGACGAGGGGTATGCGGCGTTGGTTGCAGTTCATTATAAAACGCGCCGCCTTGTCGGCGGAGTCGGAGTAGATCACGCCACCCATTTGCATTTCGCCCTTCTTCGTCTTCACCACCTTTCGCTGGTTGGCCACGATGCCCACGGCCCAGCCGTCGATGCGTGCCGTGCCGCACAAAATCGTCTTGCCATACAAGGCCTTGTATTCGTCAAATTGGGAATCATCGACCAGGCGTTTAATCACGTCGAGCATGTCGTACGGTTTTACGCGGTCTGCGGGAAACATTCCGGACAAGGTATCCGGATCTTCCTTCGGCGGCGTTGCCTTCACGCGATCAAAGCCGGCCCTGTCGGCGTGGCCAATCTTGCCGAACAATGATCGTATGTAATCCAGGCATGCCTGGTCGTTGTCGAACTTGTTGTCTGTAACGCCTGATATTTCACAGTGTGTGGTGGCGCCACCGAGTGTTTCATTGTCAATAACTTCACCAATGGCCGCTTTTACGAGATACGATCCGGCCAGGAAGATGGAGCCGGTCTTGTCCACGATCATCGCTTCGTCGGACATGATCGGCAGGTAGGCGCCGCCGGCCACGCAACTGCCCATGATGGCAGCGATTTGAACGATGCCCATGGCGGACATCCGTGCGTTGTTTCTGAATTGTCGTCCGAAGTGCTCCTTGTCGGGAAAGATTTCATCTTGCATCGGAAGGAACACGCCCGCCGAGTCGACGAGATAAATGATGGGCAGGCGATTCTCCATCGCAATTTCTTGTGCTCGCAGGTTCTTCTTTGCGGTGATGGGAAACCAGGCACCGGCCTTTACGGTGGCGTCGTTGGCGACTATCACGCACAACCGGCCGCTTACGTGGCCAAGCCCTGCTACTACGCCCGCCGAGGGGCACCCGCCATACTCGGGGTACATGCCGTCGCCGGCAAACAATCCGATTTCAAGAAAGGAGGAACCCTTGTCGAGCAGGTAGTCTATTCTTTCGCGGGCGGTGAGCTTGCCCTTCTGGTGCTGGTCTTCGATCTTTTTTTCACCGCCGCCCAGCTTTGTCTTTTTTGATTTCGCCCGAAGGCCGTCTACCAGCAGCCTGAGCTGGTCTTCGTTTTTATTGAACTCAAGGTCTTCTTTCGTCATAGGTGCGCATTCGGGTACAGGTTAATCGCCGCTCTGCTCGACAACGGGGTCCCTATTCCTGCTTTTCTTTTTTCTTGCTCTTTCAATTCCTTCTCTATCTTTTTTCTGCTCTTGCCAAATGGCGAAAGGAAATGCTTGGGGTTCTCGTTCAGGTGATCGGCAAGTGTGTCGAGACGCATAAGCAGCAGGTTCAGGTTTTCGTACACCTGGTCGTCGTTCATGAGTTTACCGATGGTGCTTTCGCCGTTGTTGAATTTGGTGAGTGCCTCGTTGAGTTTGGCGATGGTGGTATTGAGGTTGGAGACCGTAGTGCTGAGCTGGAGCGTTTTGAGCGAGTCTGACAATTCGTGAAAGTTGGCGAGCGTAGGCTTCAGGTCTGCAAGCGCTGCGTCGATGTTGGTGGCCACGCCGGAGAACTTTGTTGAGAGTTCGTTGGCATTGCCTTTCACGGATGCGATGGTCGTGTTGAGGAGTTTTGGAGTTTTTTCTAGGTCGGTAAAAATGCCATCGAGCTTGGCGGTGTTTCGTTCGAGGTTGTCGAGCACGGCGTTGAGTTTGCGCAGTGTTATCTGCAGATTGTCGGCCACCGGCGCGGCCTGTTCAACTATTTCGGCAATGCCTTTGTCCAACTGCGTGATCACTGTATCGCCCGGTTCAAGTATCTTGCTGCCTTTTCTCATATCGAGCAGGATGTACTTGCTTCCGAAGATGTCGCCGCTAAGGATAGCCACGGTTGAATCACTGAGCGCTATGTCAGAATCGATTTCCAATTCCACGATCACGCGGTTGCCGTTGATTTGCTCTATCTTCAAGTCGCTGACCCTGCCCACGCGCAGGCCGTTGAGATACACCTGGTTTGACAATGCAAGTTTGTCTACGTTGTCGTACACGCCGTAATACTTATTGACACTGGAGAAAAAGTCGATTCCTTTCAGGAAGTTGAATCCAAAATAAAGTAACACTATGCCGGCTGCCATAAAGAGGCCCACCTTCAATTCCTTGGATACTTTCATGCAATAGAACTTTTCATCTGTAATAATTTATTTTATGGACAGATGGAATTCGCATCTTGAGAATAGGACGGTGCAATTAACGTCGCGTTGGGTATAGTTCTCTTTACGCTCATTTCACGTGGTTAATTTAAGTCAAATCCAGATGTCAAGTTATGGATTCTGGTTCACTTTTGAACATTTATGGACTCTACCTCATTTTTATAGTCCTTAAAAGCCCTGTAGATACCTGAGGCGATGAGGTCCTGCCCGTTGCCGGTGAGCAGGTATTGTTCTTCCGAACCGTTGGTGAGAAATCCTACTTCAATAAGTACGCTGGGCATGGCGGTATCCCACAACACCCAGAAGCCGGCCTGCTTCACGCCGCGGCTGTGGCGCCCTACCCTGTTCTTAAACTGGTATTCCACTTTTTGCGCCATGCGCAGACTGTTTTCCTGGAAGGCGCTGGCGGCGATGTCGAAAAGTATATAAGACTCAGGACTGTTTGGATCGAAACCTTCGTATCGTTCCTTGTAGTTTTCATCCATCAGTATCACCGCGTTTTCACGCTTGGCCACGTCGAAGTTGTTTTGTTCTTTGTGCAGGCCCATCACATACGTTTCGGTGCCGTATGCTTTGTTGTTGGGGTTGGCGTTGGCATGGATGCAGATAAAGAGATCGGCTTTGGCTTTGTTGGCAATGTCAGCGCGGCCGTCGAGCGGCAGGTAGCGGTCGTCTTTGCGGGTGTACACTACTTTTACGCCGGGCACATATTGTTCAATGTAGCTTCCCACTTTGAGGGCCACGTCGAGCGCCACGTCTTTCTCTTTAGCTTTTTTGCCGTGGGTGCCGTTGTCTTTGCCGCCATGACCGGCGTCGATTACAACGACGTCGACCTCAAACTCGGGGACGGTCGGCGTGCTTGCAGAAATTAGCAAGGTTATTGCTAAAAATGAGACTGTAATACCGACTCATTCCTC
>JAAURZ010000475.1 GCA_012031955.1 Bacteroidia bacterium | reverse complement strand
CACGGAATGGAAAACAAAAGCCTCGATGATATCGTGCGGGGCACCTATCAGGCGGGGGCCGTGGCGCAGAACGGCATCTTCAACAATGCAAGCCAGCACTGGAATCACAACCTGTTCTGGGAGTCGATGTCCCCGGATGGCGGCGGCGCGCCCGACGGCGACCTGGCAGCGGCGATCGAGTCGGCGTTCGGCTCGTTCGACGACTTCAAGTCGCTCGAACTGCACCTGCCCAAGGGCAAAGAGATATTATTGAAGATACGTGCAAAGGACGTGTTGCACAGCGTGTTCCTCCCGCACTTCCGTGTGAAGATGGACGCCGTGCCCGGTATGCCTACACAATTCAAATTCATTGCCACCAAGTCTACGGAAGATATGCGCGCCGAAACGGGCAACCCCAACTTCAACTACGAGTTGGCCTGCACCGAAATATGCGGCCGCGGACACTTCTCGATGAGAATGGTGGTAGTGGTGGAGGAAGAAGCGGCGTATGAGAAATGGAAGGCTTCGCAGGAAGCATGGCTGAAGCAAAATCCTGACGAACTCAAGAATGTTCCGGCGGGGCTGCGCGAGGCGGCGATGATCAGCGCGGGTATACCCGTAGACGCAGGCAAGGCGGCGCTGCAAGGTGATGCACAAACGGTAGTAGGTTCTAATTAAGATTTTTATCGACAATGGCAACGACTGATATTCACATCTCCCACGAGACTCATCACGATGACCACGGTCATGAGCACGAACACCACGAAGGCAACTTCTGGACTACATGGGTGTTCAGCCAGGACCACAAGGTAATCGCAAAGCAATTCCTTATTACCGGTATATTCTGGGCAGCTGCTCGGCGGTACACTCTCCGTACTGTTCCGCCTGCAGCTCGGTTTCCCCGAGATGAACCTGGAATGGCTTCGCCCTGTACTGGGCGGATGGATTACGGCCGAAGGAAAGCTGGACCCCGAATTTTACCTGGCCCTTGTGACCATGCACGGCACCATCATGGTGTTCTTCGTGCTCACGGCGGGCTTGAGCGGCACATTCAGTAACTTCCTCATCCCGCTGCAAATCGGCGCCCGCGACATGGCATCGGGTTTCATGAACATGCTGTCGTACTGGTTCTTCTTCATCTCCAGCGTTATCATGTTCACTTCGCTGTTCCTCTCCACCGGCCCTGCCGGAGGCGGATGGACCGTATACCCGCCGCTGAGCGCGCTGCCGCAGGCCATATCAGGTTCCGGCACCGGCATGACGCTGTGGCTTGTGGCCATTGGCGCTGTTTTATCGTGAGCACGTTGCTGGGTGGTATCAATTACATCACCACCATCATCAACTTGCGCACCAGGGGCATGTCCTTCGCCCGCATGCCGCTCACCATCTGGGCTTTCTTCTTCACAGCCATCATCGGGTTGCTGTCGTTCCCTGTGTTGTTCGCAGCGGCGCTGCTGCTCATCTTCGACCGCAGCTTTGGCACCAGCTTTTACCTGTCAGACATTTATATCGGTGGCGAAGCGCTACCGCATGTAGGAGGCAGCCCCATCCTGTTCCAGCATTTGTTCTGGTTCCTCGGTCACCCCGAAGTGTACATCGTGCTGCTGCCCGCGTTGGGTCTGTCGTCGGAAATTATTTCCACCAACTCGCGCAAACCTATCTTCGGCTACAAGGCCATGATCGGCTCCATGCTCTTCATCGCCATCCTCTCGTTTATCGTATGGGCGCATCACATGTTCGTAACCGGCATGAACCCGTTCCTCGGCTCGATCTTCATGCTGCTCACGCTGATCATCGCGGTGCCTTCTGCCGTGAAAATATTTAACTATGTAACCACGCTCTGGAAAGGCAACCTGCGATTTACACCGGGCATGCTCTTCTCGATCGGCCTCGTATCGTTCTTCCTCACGGGTGGTATTACCGGTATATTCCTTGGCAACTCCGCCGTCGACATCCAGTTGCACGACACCTACTTTGTGGTGGCGCACTTCCACCTTGTAATGGGCAGCGCGTCGTTCTTCGGCATGCTGGCCGGCATCTATCACTGGTTCCCGAAAATGTTTGGACGGATGATGGACTCCAAACTGGGCTACATACATTTCTGGCTCACTTTCGTGGGTGTGTACCTGGTGTTTTTCCCGATGCACTACATCGGCATCGCCGGGTTCCCGCGTCGTTACTATTCGTTTACCAACTTCGAAACCTTTGCCGGCTTCACCGACCTCAACATGCTGGTGAGCGTAGCGGCCATCATCACACTGGCGGCGCAGTTCATATTCCTCTTCAACTTCTTCTACAGCATGTTCCGTGGCCGGCTCGCACCTGCCAATCCATGGAACTCAAATACATTGGAGTGGACTACGCCACGCTTCCCCGGCCACGGCAACTGGCCCGGCGAAATTCCTTCCGTATATCGCTGGCCCTATGACTACAGCAAGCCGGGCGCGAAAGAAGATTTTATTCCGCAGACGATTCCTTATTCGGAAACCCAGGATTCGAACCTGCCGCATGAGAACGAGTTGATTAAACTCGAAACCTCCAACGGCGACGGGGCCATCGTGGTCGATCCGAAAGACCAACATTAACAAAACCAGTATAGGGTTGGTGATGCCGACCCTATTTTTTTATCATGATGCGATCCTACTACAGGCTTGCGCTCTCCACACTCATTGCGGTATTCGTGCTGATTCTCGTGGGCGGCGTGGTACGCAGCACCGGCTCGGGCATGGGCTGCCCCGACTGGCCCAAGTGTTTTGGTTCGTGGGTGCCACCCACGAACGTTTCGCAACTGCCCGGCAACTACAAAGAGATTTACGCTGAATATCGCCACAAGAAGAACATGAAGTTTGCCCGCTACCTGCGTGTGCTCGGCATGAGCAACACGGCCGATCAGCTAATGGCCGACGAGTCGATACTGGTGGAAGCGGACTTCAACTCCACGAAGACGTGGATAGAATATGTGAACCGCCTCGTGGGCGTCGTGATCGGTTTTCTGATTTTCCTCGTAGCCATATTTTCTTTCCGCTATCGCAAACACGATCCGCGCCTCACCATACTGTCGGTCGCCACGTTTGTGCTGGTCGGCTTCCAGGGCTGGATCGGGTCGGTGGTGGTGAGCACCAACCTTACCCCATGGACGATCACGGTGCACATGTTTCTGGCGCTCGTCATCGTAGCGCTGCTGGCGTATCTGGTGCACAGGGCGGGGCATTCCGCATCACATCTGCAACCGACTGCCTACTGGTGGCTGGTGACGCCATGGCCGTGTTGCTGGTACAGATACTGCTGGGCACGCAGGTGCGCGAAGCCATCGACGCGGTGGCGTCAGCGTGGGCGCGAAGCGAATGGATTGACCACCTCGGGTTACCGTTTCTGCTCCACCGATCATTTTCGTGGGTGGTGTTGCTGG
>JAAURZ010000474.1 GCA_012031955.1 Bacteroidia bacterium | reverse complement strand
ATAATTATCGGGATGAGAGTTTTTACCTAAAGGACGGTGCAACTATCATCCGTTGGGTATAACTCTCATTATGCTTATTTCATACCAGGTTTTATTGCAACGAACAGCCTAAAGTTTACTTGCTGTTCATGATGTCTTCAATTTCCTCCACTTCCACCGGAATGTTTTTCATGAGATCCTCATTCCCGTTTTTGGTGATCACTACATTATTTTCTATGCGCACGCCGATGCCTTCCTCTTTCACATAGATACCCGGTTCAACCGTCCACACCATGCCGGGCACCATCTTGTGGTACATGCTGCCCACGTCGTGCACATCGAGCCCCAGCATGTGCGAAGTGCCATGCATGAAGTACTTCATGAACAGGGGCTTGTCAGGATTTTGTTTCTTCACTTCTTTCTTATCCAGCAGCTTCAGCCTGATCAATTCGCTTTCCGTTACTTTTTGAATCTCTTTGTGATAATCATAATAAAGCACACCGGGTTTCAGCATAGCGATCGCCTCGCGTTGTATGCGCAGCACTGCATTGTAAATTTCCTTCTGTCGTTTGCTGAACTTGCCATTTACAGGAATGGTGCGTGTAAGATCGGCGTTGTAGTTGGCATACTCGGCTCCCACATCCAGCAGCAACATGTCGCCGTCTTTGCAAACTTTATCGTTGTCGACGTAGTGGAGCACGCAGGAATTTTCGCCGGCGGCAATGATGGGTTCGTAGGCGAAACCGCGCGACCCGTGCCTGATAAATTCGTGGATGTATTCCGCTTCGATTTCGTACTCCATCACACCGGGTTTCACAAACCGGAGGATGCGCCGGAACGCGCCCTCGGTGACGTCGCACGCGCGTTGCAGTAGCTGTAGTTCGCGCTTCGACTTGGTCATTCGCAGCCTGCCCATAATGGGGGCCAGCCGTTCATATTTGTGAAGCGGATATTTTTCCTTGCACCACTTAATGAATCTTGCATCGCGCGTCTCCACACGCACGTCGGCGCGGTAGTGATCGTTGGTGTTGAGATACACACGTTCCACTTCGCCCATTACCATCATGGTGTTGAATATTTTCGGGAACTCCGACAGCCAGAGCACCGTCTCCACTCCGGAAACCTGTCGCGCATGCTCTTTCGTCAGTTTGTACCCCTCCCACGTGGCTATGTGTT
Organism: Bacteroidia bacterium; assembly: GCA_012031955.1. The sequence continues at coordinate 2,235 of JAAURZ010000474.1, read as the reverse complement.
CGTTGGTCTCGCGCAAGAACAACACCTCGCGATAACGCTTCTCCGGAAAATCGGGACAGACAACAAGTATGGTCTCCTCCTGGTCCACACCGCTCATGTAAAGCAGGTCGTTGTTCTGCCTGAACTTCATCGTGCCATCGGCATTGGTCGGCAAGATGTCGTTGGCATTGAAAACAGCCACGGAGTTTGACTTCAACTGCTTCACGAGGTTCTTCCTGTTCAGGATATAGAGTTCCTTGCCCACATTTTCGTATCGCATAGGTATGTTGTTGTTGTTTGTGGCAAATTAGAGTTTCTCGATAAAAGCACCAAGGGCCGCCTCACAAACGGGCGGATTAGCCTTTCATCTTATTTTGAATTCGCTATCTTTATCAACCAACCAAAAACAAAAACAACCATCATGATCCGATCTTTTTGCCGATCAAGTTTCTTTTGTATGATCCTTGTTGCCACGCATGTTGCGCACGGTCAGAATACCTATACGCCCACTGCCGAAAACATGAAGAGCCGCGAGTGGTTTCAGGACGCCAAGTTCGGTTTGTTTATTCATTGGGGCGTGTACAGTGTGCTGGGCGACGGCGAATGGGTAATGAACAACCAGCGCATACCGGTGGCCACGTACGAAAAATACCCGCCTTCTTCAATCCCACCGAATTTGACCCCAAGGCGTGGGTGCAGATGGTAAAAGACGCGGGCATGAAATACATTACCATCACGAGCAAACACCACGATGGCTTTGCGATGTGGGACAGCAGGGTGTCTGATTATAACGTTGTGAAAAAGACGCCTTACGGGAAAGACATACTAAAAATGTTGTCGGAGGAGTGCGCACGGCAGGGCATCAAACTGTTCTTCTATCATTCGCAGCTCGACTGGCACCATCCCGACTATTTTCCGCGCGGGCGCACCGGCCAGGAGTACACGGGCCGCCCTGAAAGCGGCGACTGGTATAAGTACCTCGACTATATGGATGCACAACTCACCGAGCTGCTTACCGGTTATGGCAGCATAGCGGGCATTTGGTTCGACGGTATGTGGGACAAAAAAGACGCCGACTGGCGTTTGCAGAAAACCTATCAACTCATACACAAGCTGCAGACGTCGGCGCTTGTGGGTAGCAACCACCACATGGCCACCATACCCGGCGAAGATTTTCAAATGTTCGAAAAAGACCTGCCGGGTCACAACACCACAGGCTTTGCACCCGAGCAGCAGGTGGGCGAGCTTCCTAAAGAAACGTGCGAAACCATCAATCACTCCTGGGGCTTCAATCTTCAAGATGCGCGCAACAAAAGTCGCGAAGAGCTGATCCAATACCTTGTGAAGGCGGCAGGCTATGGCGCCAACTTCTTGCTCAACGTAGGGCCTATGCCTAACGGAAAAATACAACCCGACCATGTGGCGTTGCTAAAGCAGATGGGTGACTGGCTAAACCAGTACGGCGAGACTGTGTACGGAACACGTGGCGGCCCGTTGAGCGCGCGCGACTGGGGTGTGATGACGCAAAAGGGCAACAAAGTGTATGTGCACATCCTGAAATGGCACGACGAATCGCTCACGTTTCCAGCATGGGGAAAAAAGATCAAGTCGGCGAGGCTGTATAGCGACAAAACGCCAATCAAGTTTGCAGAGAATGAGTTTGGCATTACCCTCAAGGTGCCGAAGGCAAAAATGGATGCCGTAGATACGGTGATCGAATTGGAAATGAAGTAGTGCGCGGGTTTTTCTCAAACATTGCTTAAATTCATTTGAGTAACCTGAAAGTGAATGAAAACATTAGCCTTCACGATCGCAGCGTTGACCATGGCTGCCACCGCGTGTCACGAAAGAAAGCGCGACCTCGCGCCCATGACTGCCGAAAACCAGCAAGAAATTTTGCCTCACGTGGTGCTGCCGGACCAGTCGCTCGACCCGACAGACAGCCTCAGCACGATTGAGCCGGAACTGGAAGACCATCTGTTCGGCAAATTTTTTAACGATCGCGCCGAATTCTACGTGGTGCAGTATCCTACCAACACGCTATTCGACAAACCGGTGGATGAAATAACCCTGTGCTTCCTCGATGGCAAACTTTCGCAGACACGCTACATCCTGCACGACGACGTGACGGACGCACTGATTAACAAGTACGGAAAATTCGCCTTTAAACCTTTCGATCCCAAAAACAGCAAAATGCTCGAGGCGGAGAACCTCATTGCGGTCTCTGACGGACGAAGCGCGCTCAACCCCGCATTC
>JAAURZ010000473.1 GCA_012031955.1 Bacteroidia bacterium | reverse complement strand
CGTCACTACGACATACAACGAGACCACCATGGCATACTTTGGATCAGCTCGAACGGAGGCATCATCCGGTTCAACACCCACGACAATACATTTCGCAGCTATACGCAGGCCGACGGATTACAAGACAATGAGTTTAACACCAACGCCAGCCTTTATTCTCGCGACGGATGGCTCTACTTCGGTGGCATCAACGGATTTAACCGGTTTCATCCCGACAGTATCAAAGTAAGTGAAGAACCCGTTAAGGTGGTAATCCACTCGTTGTTGATAATGGACAAACGTGTACCCGTAGCGGAACGGCTGGACGTGCCATACAACAGGAATGATTTCTCGGTGAAATTCGGCGGCATAGAATTTTCAACACCTGAAAAAGTCAGGTACGCCTATCGCCTGGTTGGATACGACAAAGACTGGAATTATGTAAATACGCGTCGCGAGGCGTTCTACACCAACCTCGACCCAGGCACCTACCGGTTTGAAATAAAGACCGCCAACGCCGATGGCATCTGGAGCAGCGAGCAAACGAAATTCGCAATCAACATCAATCCGCCGTTCTGGAAAACATGGTGGTTCATGTCTCTTGCTGTAGCGGCGATCGTAAGCATGGTATACGCGGCGCACCGCTACCGGCTTGAGCAATCGCTGAAAGTAGAACGACTGCGCAATAAGATTGCGAGCGACTTGCACGACGAGGTTGGCTCAAGCCTCACACGCATTTCCATTTACTCCGAGCTGGTGCAGAACGGCGTGGAGGAAAAGGAAAAACGCGCGTATCTCAAAAGCATCAGCGACCTGAGCCGCGACGTGGTGAGCACCATGAGCGACATCGTATGGTCCATCGACAACAGAAATGACAAAATGGGCGCGCTCATGATTCGCATGAAAGACTTTGCGATAGAAGTATTGCAAGCCAAGCACATCGACGTAACCTTCGCCATTCACGAGATCGACGAGCACAAATCGCTCGACCCTGCCGTGCAACAGAACCTGTACCTCATCTTCAAAGAATCAGTCAACAACATCGTTAAACATTCGAAGGCCACCGCCGTCACCATCGACCTGCACCACAATAGCAAAGGATTTAAGTTGGTGATACACGACAACGGAGTGGGCATCCGTCCGGATTCGACATCCACCGGACACGGCCTGCGCAACATACAACGACGCGCAGAGGCGATCCAGGCGTTATTCCTAATGGAAAACAGGGACGGGACCACCATCTCCGTGGAGCGGCACTCAATTTGATCCGCGTTGAACAGGTTCAACAAACACCCCCATCAATATGGGATTTGATTGCAGCCATTATCAAAATAATTTTAAACAATTAAATAACCCTCTATGAAAAAGAAAGCACTACTGTTGTTCATGCTTGTAATTGTCGCCGCGGGCGCAATGGCACAGACTGTTCAGTGGACGAAAGTTGTCGGCGGCGGCATATCGTACATGAGCAGAAATGTTTCTGGCGGAATTGATTCGGAAGATCAGAAGTATACCGATTTTTCATTCACGCCGAGCTTCGGCCTGTTCGTAGCCGACCAGGCGCTGGTGGGTATCAACGTTAGTTTTAGTTCCGGCAAAGGCCCCGACTTTTTTGGTGTGAGTACCGAGTACAGCAGCTTTGGCGTTGGCCCGTACTTCCGTTACTACAAACACACGTCAAACGAAAACTTCGCCTTCTTCGGCCAGGTGTCCGTCATGTTCTCCTCCGGATCGTCCACCGACTACCTCGACAATGAAATCAAGTACTCGGCAGTCGAAGCGGCAGTGTCGCCGGGCTTTACCTATTTTGTAAACGAGCATTGGGGCGCCGAGCTCTGGTTCAGAGGCATCGCCTTCATCTCCAGCGACCCGAACAAAGATGCCGACGACGACAATGAAACCGTCTTTCAGTTCAACATCAACTCATTGTCGCCCAGCATCGGCATACGCTATTATTTTTAATTCAGGGTAAACCTGCTAGTTTTAGGGAGTGCGCGACGTAAGCAACGTTTTAAGTAGAGCCGACTGGCGTCGCCACTCCTTTAACATTTCAAAGTATGATCCACATTGGAATAGTAGAAGACGATGAGCAAATCAGGAAAGGTATAGAAACCTACCTGAATCGCCAGGAGGGGATTGAATGCCGATGGTCGGTGCCCAGTGTTGAAGATCTCTTACGCAATCTCAACGACAACAATCTTCCCGATGTACTTATCATGGACATCGGTCTGCCCGGCATGTCGGGAATCGATGGTATCAAACTTATCAAGCCCAAGTACCCTTCGATCGACATTATTGTATTCTCGGTGTACAACGACTCCAAAAAATCTTCGACTCCTTGTGCGCGGGTGCTACCGGGTACCTGATCAAGAACACACCGTTAGACGAAATTAAAGAAGGCATAGAGCTACTGGCAAAAGGAGGCTCACCCATGTCGCCACAGATTGCACGAAAGGTGGTTGAATATTTTTCGCAGCCGCCGAAGCGAAATGAACCCACTGAAGTGCTCTCGCCGAAGGAAAAAGAAATCGTGATCGGCCTGGTCGACGGCCTTAGCTACAAGCTGATTGCCGACCGCATGAACATATCTATTGAAACAGTCAGGTTTCATATCAAAAACATTTATCGCAAACTTCATGTGCACTCCAAGGCTGAAGTGATAAGCAAATCCCTGAAAGGGGAGATATGAACTACATTCTCGTGTAGTTGTAACATGCATCGTGCGAGGGTAGATTTACTTAAAAGACCCTCATGAAAAAAACCATTGGACTTTCCCTGTCCTGTCTGTTACTGATCGCAATCTCCTTTGGCGGATGCGACTGGTTCGACAGCGTTGACGATGTATCTTTCGGATCTACACTGGAAGAAGACATCAGCGTAGCGGAAGATAATTCCGGCGAAAATGTGGCGTACGAAAAGACCATCGTACTCGACGCCACCGCAGACCCCGACATAGACAAGTATAAGAGCAAGATCAAAGGCTTTAAGATCAACAACATCAGCTACCAGGTGACAGGGTACGACGGCCTTGCCACCACATTCAACGGATCGCTCGCTTTTGGCGATGCATCCAGCACATCGCCGCAAGTGCTTGCGTCCATCACAAACCTCAACTTGCAGACCGCGTTTCTCAACGGCACCGTCTTTGACCTTTCCCTTTCACAAGGAGATGTAGACACAATTGCAGGCCTCTTGAAAGATGACAAGGCCGTAAAACTTTATCTGACAGGAACCCTCTCCCAAACTCCCGTATACTTCACCGTGCATGTTATTCTCGACGTGACCGTAGAAGCGGATGCATTATAGGTTTGTGCAGCCATTTATTATAGTTTGGTTTAACAGGTTAGGCCCCCATTTGTTGGGGGGCTTATTTTTTTTAAACGAGATCATTGATGATCATCTCCGCGTGCACGCGC
>JAAURZ010000472.1 GCA_012031955.1 Bacteroidia bacterium | reverse complement strand
ATAGTAGGATCGAGATCATGGTAACATTGAAAAGCAAAAAACTGGGCGACTAACTTGCTACTGGCCAACGGACTGGTCTTTGTCCTGTTGATCAATTTATTGTCTGTTGATCATTTCTTCCGTCTGGATCTCACTGAAGAGGGACGCTACACAATCAAGGCACCCACAAGACAACTGCTGCGCGAACTTGACGACGATGTGTACGTGGAGGTATTTCTTGAAGGCGAATTAAACGCGGAGTTCCGCCGTTTCAAAAAAGCAATTGAAGAGACACTCGCCGAGTTCTCCATATATTCAAGCAACAAAGTGAAGTATACCTTCACTAATCCCGAGGGTGCCATGAGCGATAAAGCGCAATCGGAGTTTATGCAAGAGCTGGGACAGAAGGGCATCACACCCACCCGCGTTGTCGATCCTAAAGGAGGCCAGGTAACAGAGAAGATAATTTTTCCAGGCGCACTGATTTCGTACGGCGGCGTTGAAACCGGCGTGATGCTGCTCAAGGGTAACAAAGCCAGCTCGCCCGAACAAGAGATCAACCAGTCGATTGAGGGCATAGAGTTCGAACTGGCCAACGGTATTTACAAGCTCGTTAACACCGACCAGAACGAGTGGGCCTTATCACCGGCCACGGCGAACTCGACTCGCTGCAGGTGGCGGGCTTGCGTAGCGCGCTGCTGGAATACTACGACGTGCGCAAAGTAAATCTCTCTAACAGTGGCTCGCTGGAAAACTACGACGCCGTGATTATCGCAAAACCTACGCATGCGTTTAGTGAAGCAGACAAATTCAAGCTTGATCAATACATTATGGGTGGCGGTAAAGCCGTGTTCCTGATCGACAAGCTGGAGGCATCGATGGACAGTGCGTCGAAGCCCGACTATTTTGCTTTTCCGGTAGAGACGGGCCTCGACGACCAACTCTTCCGGTACGGCGTGCGCGTCAACCTGAACCTGGTGCAGGATAGAAACGCCGGCATGTATCCGGTGGTCACCGATCAGAGCGACGGCAAGCCCCGCATACAATTGATGGAGTGGCCGTTCTTTCCGTTGATCAACCATTATGCCGAGCATCCGCTCACGCGCAACCTCGACGCCGTGCTCACGCGCTTCATCAGCAGCATCGACACGGTGAAGTCGCCGGGTATCGTGAAGACACCGCTCATGAAAACATCCGACTTCACGCGCGTACTGGCAGCGCCTGTAAACATCAGCATCGACGAACTGCGCAACCATACCGATCCGGCGAGCTTCAACAAAGGCCCCATTAACGTAGGGTATTTAATCGAGGGCTCCTTCACATCCCTTTTCAAGAACAGATTTGTGCCCGAGGGCATAAACGCGACCGAAGTGCTCGAAGAAAGCGTGCCCACCAAGCTCGTGGTGATCGGCGACGGCGACATCGCTCGCAACGAAGTAAACCCGCGCACCGGCCAGCCGCAAATGCTCGGCTTCGACCCCATTTCGCAGTACACCTTTGCCAACCAGGAGCTGCTTATGAACGCCATCGCCTATCTGCTCGACGGCAACGGACTGATTGCGGCAAGAAACAAGCAGATAAAAATCAGGCCGCTCGACGATCAAAAGGTGCGCGACCATAAGCTCCGATGGCAGCTCTTGAATATGGTACTGCCCATCGCGGTCCTGGTGCTCTATGGCGCTGTGCGCGCGGCCATTCGCAAACGTAAATTCGCCAGCTTCTAACCATGCAGGAGAAACAAAACATTCGCCGCCTCATTCTGCTCGCCATACTCGTGGTGGCAACGGTCGCCGTGGTGGCAGGCCGCTACTGGTCGGATGATGCGTTGGTGGAGGCCGACCTCTTCAGGCCGCAACACCTCGACGAGGTGAATCGCATCACGCTCACATCTTCGCGCGACACGGTGGACTTGCGCTATGACGGACGGTGGAAAGTGAACGGTCGCTACGACGCCGACCGCGCCATGATAGAAGTGCTGTTTGCCACGCTCCAGCAGGCAGTGCCGAAACGACCGGTGGCAAACTCGATGCGCGATTCCATCACCCAAGCGCTTAGTCGTGATGGCGTAGCGGTGGCGCTGTACAGCCCCGACGGCCCCGAGGGCTCCTTTGTAGCCGGCGGAAACGAGCATAAGACGCAGGCTTATTTCAAATTGCCCGAGGGCGACATTCCATATATAATGACCATACCCGGCTACCGCGTATATGTGTCGGGCATATTTGAGATGCCATCGCCGGGCTGGCGCGACAAGTATGTATTTGGGTTCAACTGGCGGAACTTTGAGAAGCTCACAGCCGTGTTTCCAGGCCAGCGCGACGGCGATTTCGAAGTGAGTGCCAACACCTTAACCGGCGGATTCGGCATAACGGGGCTGGCGGAAGTAGATACCACCCGCCTCAATGACTACCTCGATGCTGTGTCGCTGCTTACGGTAGACCAGTACATGGCCGATGCGCTATTGGCCGACAGCCTCGCCAGGGCCACGCCGCAGATGAATGTGACGGTAACTGCCGTAGGCGATCATGTGTACACACTTTCCCTTTTTGGTACCACCGACGGGGCTTCGTACCTGGTGTTGATCAATCAAAAAGACGTGGCGTTGATGAGCCGCCGCAAGTTGCAATCCATCGTGCGGTTACGCGGTTTTTTGATCCAAAACATCGGCCCGAGTAGGCTGAGACGCCAAAATACGCGCGTTCCAAAATTCCTTTTTCTTTTATAACTTTACCGCGCTGTAACAACCAAAACCACTATTCAATAATGAAGTTTATCGTCAACTCAGCTTATTTGCTTAAGCAACTCTCCAATATAAATGGTGTTATCACAACCAATCCCGTCGTTCCGATTCTTGAGAACTTTTTGTTTGAATTGGACAAGGGTAGTTTGACGGTAACGGCTTCTGACTTGCAGACGTCCATGATCACGGAACTACAAGTGGAATCGAAGGAGAAGGGAAGCATCGCAGTACCTGCCAGAATTTTGCTTGACACACTCAAGAACCTGCCGGAACAGCCGGTCACTTTTTCGATTGATGAATCGACGTACAGCGTGGAGATCATCTCCGACAACGGTCGCTACAAACTCTCCGGCGAAAATGCCACCGACTTCCCCAAGGTGCCTACTGTGTCGAATGATTTTTCTGCCGAAATATCGTCCGAGGTGCTGGGTCGCGCAGTCAACAACACCATCTTTGCCACCAGCAACGACGAACTGCGCCCGGCCATGACGGGTGTGTACATAAACCTGGGAGATAAGAACACGGCCTTTGTGGCCACCGATGGTCACCGGTTGGTGAGATATAGAAGAACGGATGTTAAATCGGACAATGGGAATGCGATTATAATTCCCCGCAAAGCACTCAATCTTTTGAAGACAACACTACCTCTAGAAAATACGGATGTGAGCATAGACTTTAAC
>JAAURZ010000471.1 GCA_012031955.1 Bacteroidia bacterium | reverse complement strand
CATTTTGCTCCGTGGCCATTCTGTTCGCTGCGCTGTATCCGTTTATCGTAGTGCAGACCATCAACAACAACTCGTCCATCGTACTTGACATTTCCAGGTCACTCACTTTCGACAGTCTGCGCGTGATGGCCTTTGTTTGCATAGCCATCGCGTGGGCGTGTTCATTCCTGTTCATGCACGTATTCCTGCGAATGCTGGCGGCGCAGCGCCCCGCATTGAATGTGTGGGTGTGCATGCTGGCCGGCATTGCGGTGTTCGTCGGTATCAATTTGTTAACTGGGCAAATTTTCGTGTCGTCGCTGCTGGTAGGCATAGCGTTCTTTCTCGTGAGCCACGCGTTCAGGTTGTACACAAGCCTGCGGCGCGTTGGCTACACTACCTTTTCATATCTCTTCTTTGCAATCCTGTTTCTTGCGCTCAACGGTGCCTATGCGGTGCAATCGTTGAGCCGAAAAGACAAGGTTGAAAACCAGTTCCGGTTTGCTTCCAATTTCCTTATCGACCGCGATTATTTCGGCGAATACCTTTTGAACGGGTTGGCACACAAGATATCCGAAGACGCCTTCATTCAGTCGCGCATGGCCAGCCCTTTCCTGGGTAAAGACGCCATCCGCCAAAAGATCAGGCAGGTGTTTCTGCCCAGCTATTTCAACAAGTATGATGTGGAGATACTGCTGTTCACCGGCGCCGGCATGCCGATGGGCAACACCGCGCCATACACATTTGCCGAACTGATTGGCGCGTACCGGAGGGAGGCGTTCAAGACAGACTACGAAGGTGTTTATTACGTCACGAGCCCGTCGGCGGATGTGACGCAGCGCTACCTGGTGTATGCACCCATGCACCGTGGCCTGCTCCACTCTGGCTATATCTTCCTGGTGATGTCGCTCAAGCGCGTAATACCCGAAAATGTATACCCCGAGTTATTGGTGGATCACCGCTTTCAGCAATTTTATCGCACACGCGACCTCAGTTACGCCGTATTCTCGGGCCGCAACCTCGTCTTCAGTTCCGGCGAATATAATTACGAGCTCTTCTTCGACCGCACGTGGTTGTCGGATGCGCAGCTTCGCACCAGGGGCCTCAGCCGCTCCGGCTTCGATCACATCGCCGTTGCCGACGAGAATGGGCGGGTGGCGGTGGTTTCGTCGCCAACAAAATCGTGGCTTTTTATTCTGTCCAACTTTTCCAACTTGTTGGTTCTCGGCTTGTCCGTCATCCTGCTGGTGCTGCTTGTTGTGGGCATGCTGAACTACATGCGTGGCCGCAAATTATTCTTCTCCGCCCGCATCCAGTTGTACCTGAACCTCGCCTTCTTTCTTCCACTCATCGTTGTGAGCATCACCACGTTGAGTCTTACCAGTGTGTCAAGCCAGGAACAATTGAAAACCGAGTACCTAAACAAGTCGCGCAATTTTGGCAGCCACCTCGTGTCGCTGTTGAGCGCCTACATCGAAACACGCACCGACACCACCATCGACTTCGAGAATGAGCTCACCGATCTGGCTAAACTATCGAACCTCGATGCGAATGTATTTACGCAGCAAGGTTCGCTGATAGCGTCGAGTCAGCCCCTCATTTACACCAACGGGCTGTTGTCTACCCACATAAACCCGGAAGCGCTGCATCGTATTAGGCATGGAGAAAGCTCATTTATCACCACCGAGCGCGTGGGACGACTCAACTACTTTGTGTCTTACCTCGCGCTGCGGTCGCCGCAGAGCGGCAGGCTCATCGGTATTCTCGGCATTCCATTTTTCCAATCGGTATACTCACTGGAGAAAGTGCAGATCACCATATTGGCCAACATCCTTACGATTTTTGCGGTCATCTTTATCGTGCTCCTCGTGTTATCGTTTTTTGTTTCGCGGTGGCTCACCTTTCCGCTCAAGTTCATAACCCAAACGCTGAGTCGAACGTCGCTCACCAAAATCAACCAGCCGCTCACCTGGCGGTCTGACGACGAGATTGGGCTTATGGTGAAGGAGTACAACCAGATGCTGTACAAGCTGGGCGAGAGCAAGGCGGAGTTGGAGCAGACACAGCGCGAGCTGGCTTGGCGCGAGATAGCGCAGCAGGTGGCCCATGAGATCAAAAACCCGCTCACACCCATGAAGCATTACACTGCAACAAATTGGAGCGAGCGGTGAGCAAAAAAGGGCAACAACTCTGAAGAAAAAACCACCAAGGCGCTGGCGTCGCTGCTCACGCAGGTGGATACGCTCAACGACATCGCTTCATCCTTCAGCGCGTTTGCCAAGATGCCCGAACCTATCATACAACGTTTCGACCTAGTGTCGCTGTTGCGTCGCATCGTGAATTTGCATAGCCAGTCGGGTACCGTCCACTTCCGTTCCGCACAGAAGGAAATGCCCGCGCTGGGAGACGAGCAGTTACTCGGACGCATTTTCTCAAACATGATCATCAACGCTTTTCAGGCCGCGCGCCCGGGTGTGCCGCTGGTAGTGGACATTATGTGCGAAAAGGCAAATGACAAGTGCCGGGTATCGATCAGGGATAATGGCAAGGGTATATCAGAGGCACTGGCCGAGCGTGTGTTTGTTCCTCATTTTACTACTAAAAAGTCGGGCTCAGGCCTGGGCCTTGCTATTTCGCGACAGGGCATCGAACACATGGGCGGCCATATTTGGTTTGAAAGCCGCCAGGGTGAGGGAACCACGTTTTTTATTGAACTTCCGCCTGCCGGTTTGTAACCTTTTGTCAGCTCGCAGGTATCAGGTCCAAGCAACCTTGGCTTTTTACCAGGTCTATTTACGAAACAACAAACCTCGCATGATCAGGAATTACCTCACCATCGCCCTCCGTAATATCTTCCGCAACAAACTCTTCTCCACTGTCAACATACTCGGGCTGGTGTTCGGCATTTGCAGCGCCATGCTCATTTTTCTTTGGGTGAACGACGAGATGGCCGTGGATGGATACCACGAAAACATCGATCGCCTCTACCGCGTAATGGAGAACCAGGGGTACAGTGACGGCAGGATTTACACCTTCGCTGCCACGCCCGGCCCCATGGCACCCTTCATTAAAGAGAAATTCCCGGAGATCGAGCGTGCGAGCCGGTTTACCTGGCCGGTAAGGAACCTGTTTCAGGTCGACGATTTGTCTTTTTACGAAGAAGGTCGCTACGTCGACCCCGATTTTCTTTCCATGTTCACTTTTCCGCTCATCAGGGGCGACGTGAATACCGCGCTGGGCAACAACAACTCCATCGTGATAAGCGAAAGTATGGCGAAAAAGTATTTCGGCGATGAAGAACCCGTCGGCAAGGTGTTTTCTTTCAACACCAGCAAGCAGCTCACCGTAACCGGCGTGCTCAAAGATGTGCCGCCGTCGTCGTCCATCAAGTTTGACTACCTGCTTCCGTTCGAGATATTCTG
>JAAURZ010000470.1 GCA_012031955.1 Bacteroidia bacterium | reverse complement strand
ATACGATTGCGGGGGTTCTTGGCGTCGAGGCGAGAATGGACTTGAGGCGGTGTGGTTTGGGGTGAAGTTTCTTCAGGTCGTTGGCACCCTTGTTGGTACCGATGAAGGCGAACACGTCGATTTTTCCGGACTCCATGAGGGCGCCTACCGTTTCGCGCCCGCGGCCGTAGATGATGTTGATGACGCCGGCGGGGAAGCTGTCGCGGAATGCCTCGAGTAGCGGGCGGATGAGCAGCACGCCGTATTTGGCGGGCTTAAACACGACGGTGTTGCCCATAATGAGCGCTGGAAAAAGCGTGCTGAATGTTTCGTTGAGCGGATAGTTGAATGGTCCCATGCACAGTGCTACGCCCATTGGCACGCGGCGTATCTGCGCCATAAATCCTTGCTCCTCCACCAGCTTGGCGGAGCTGCGGTCGAGCTCTTTCAGCGCCTTGATGGTGTCTGCGATGTAGTCGGCGGTACGGTCAAATTCCTTTTCGGAGTCTTTGAGTGATTTGCCGATTTCCCACATGAGCAACTTCACTACTTCGTCTCTTTTCTCGCGCATGCGGGCCAAAAATTTTTCGACGTGCTCGATCCTTTCGGTTACGCTCATCGATGGCCACGCACCATGGCCCAGGTCGTAGGCTTTGACGGCGGCTTCGAGCGCTTCAAGCGATTCCATGGAAGTGAGCAGCGGTGTTTTACCGATCACTTTCTGTTCATAACCATCGCCTTTATTTTCAAAGACTGGGCTTAACACGGTGTTTAGATTTCCATCCCAGGTTTTTAGTTTGCCATCGATAAGGTATTCCCGCTGCACGATGGGTTCTGCGATTTTGTACTGGTCAGGGATTATGGCTTCCGTGGGGAAGACATTAGCGAGAGTGTCTAGCATTTTATAGAGGTTTTATTTTGGATGATGCGATCATGGCGAGACCGGAGGAGGTGCCGATGCGCGAGGCGCCCGCTTCGATGAGCGCCACTGCCTGTTCGGTTGTCTTGATGCCGCCGCTTGCCTTGATTCCGACGGTGCCGGGAAGGGCCCGCTTCATGAGGGCAACATCTTCGACGGTGGCTCCGGAGGCAGCGAAACCGGTGGATGTTTTCACAAAATCAGCACCCGCGTCGGCACAGAGTTTACAGGCCTCTTCGATTTCCTCCGGCGAAAGATAGGAGGTCTCGATGATGACTTTCAGCAGAATCTGGTGGTCGTGCGCCAGCCTGGAGCATTTGGCCAATTCGATTTTGGTCCATGGATATTTCGTTTTGAAGGCCGACAAGTTCCACACAACGTCGATCTCGTTGACCCCGTTGTCGATGGCGCGCTGCATTTCGTCCAGCTTGGTTTCGGTCATGTTGTAGCCAAGCGGGAAGCCTACGACGGTAACGAGGCTGATGTCGTGCTTTCCGATTTCGCGGCTGGCGCGTTTTACCCAGAATGGAGGTACGCATACGCCGTACAGGCCGTTTTCGCGGGCTTCGTCCACCAGTCTGTCGACGGCGGAAACGGTAAGCACCGGGCTTAGATTGGTGTGTTCAATGTAGGGCCTCAGGTCCAAAGTGATAGTTCGGTAAACCCTCTAAGGTAAGCAAGTTGAGCGAAAACTTGCCAAGGCATTGGCAAAACACTTTCAGTGCCTGATACCACAAACGTTGCAGTACCGCATTTTAGAGGGTTTGTGTTTTCTAGGTTTGTGTTTGTGTCCGAAGTAGGAGGGATCGGCGTGTTGGGGTTTCTTCAATTCTTTCGAGAGGCGGGCCCGTTCCTTGGCTACCAGTTCCATGCGCATATAGTACCGCTCTTCTGCATTGTACTTGGGGGCAAAGAAATTTTTCTTGTTTTTCTTTTTTGTACGATGTTGATAGTCAGAATGTAAATCGTACGTTCTTGAAGTGGAGGGTGAAAGCGAAGTGGGGCCGGATTTCTCTACATAAACCTGTTCGGCCTTCCTCTTTGATTTCTTTTTCTTTTTTGATTGCGACCAGCCCGGCAATACAACACAGGCCAGAAGTAGCACAAGGGTTACTCTGAATAGCATAGCTTCACTTTTAGTTCTGAATTTTTAACGCCTGAGAAGGGAAAAATTGCCAGTTCGTCAGCTACTTCCGACGGACGCTGTATTCAGGGAGGTGAAGTAAACTAATTCGGGGATAAAAAAAAATCGTGCATCGACGAAGTGCACGACTTAACAAAAAAATTTTATTGCAAACGATGTATTAACTCGATTTTGGTTGCTGCATACTTTGCTGTCTTCGATAAGTCCACGGCGGCGTCGGATCTTTCTGTTTCCAAAGTCCTCTGCTCTTCTTCTGGGCAAACACTTTGTAGGGTTCCAGTTCCGGCAGCGGATTCTTTTCCGCCGTCCAGGCAAGTCCCTCTTTAAGGAGTTCCACGCGGGGGTCTACGTCGCGTTCTACTGTCACGATGCCGTAGCGAGTGCCCTTGCGGTCTTTACCCTGCACCGCCACCGTCACCACTTTTTTGAGCGTGAGTTTTCAAGGTATTTTTTCGCCTCGCCTCCGTACGACTGGGCAAGTTCGGGGCTGTCGATGCCCCAAAGCAGGATGGTGTACGTATCGTTGCCGCTTTTCACTTGCAGGGTGTTGCCGTCTACCACAGCCACCACGCTGCCCGTGATGGACTCATTGGCCTGAGCAAGGCTGATGTGACTCACCAACGATATTAAGATAATCCAGCGCTTCATATTTCTACACTCCTAAAAATGGGCGAACTCAAATTTCCGACAAATTGATTAACCATAGCCGGGTCGATTGGCATCCTTCTTTCTCATGTAAGTTTTTAACACAAACAATGCGGTGAACCAATCGGCAGTGGTTGAACAAAAATCCATCCAAAGGACGAATCGACCTGAGCAGCGATGAGTTGCACTCTGATGAGATGGGGTCGGGCGTGAGTTTCAGAACTGGAAGCTGCCTGACCAATCGGAGAACCTGCGTGCTATTTGCAGTACTGATCGATCTGGAACCGCGCCTTGGCGTCGCCGTACTCGACGGCCTTGCGCCAGTCGAAGCATGCCTTGCTAATTTCCTGCATCTGGTAATAGAAGTTGCCCCGCTGCTTGTAGAAAGAAGCATTCTTGGCGTCGATGCGGATAGCCTCGTCCATGTCAGAGACGCCGGCGCCATAGTCGCCGAGCTCTGCCTTGCAGTTGGCGCGGTTGTAATAGGCCACGCCGTCTTCGGGGTTTATGGTGAGCACTTTGTTGTAGTCGAGCATGGCGCCTTCGAAGTCGCCGATTTCTTCTTTGATCAACGCCCTGTTGAAGTAGGCCATGCTGCTTTTGTTGTCAAGTTCAATGGCCTTGCCCAAGTCGGCAAGCGCGCCCTTGGTGTCTTCCATCAGCACGTATGCGCGCGCCTTGTTGAGGTACAGGTCCACCGTGTTCTCGCCGGCCTTCAAGGCGCTTTCGAAATCCTTTATGGCTGGTTGAAAC
>JAAURZ010000469.1 GCA_012031955.1 Bacteroidia bacterium | reverse complement strand
GTATCCACAGGGTTCTCGCTGAGCGTGCTCTCGGGTTCCAACTACTCCGTCATTGGCAATACCATTACGCCCGTCACTAATTTTAGCGGCACGCTCACCGTCCGTGTTTTTGTGAATGACGGACAGGCTAACAGTACGATTTACAATTTGCAGATACAGGTAAACACTGTGAACGATCCGCCGGTCATCACGGGCCAGGTTGCACTTAGCACCAATGAAGATACCCCAATCACCATTCAGTTGGCTAACCTTACGGTAACAGATCCGGATAACAATTTCCCGGCTGACTTTACGCTGGGTATTCTTTCCGGCACCAACTACACGTTCTCAGGTACCACGGTAACACCTGCCGCTAACTTTAACGGTACCCTCACCGTACGTGTGACTGTGAATGACGGACAAACGTCGAGCGCGCCGTTCAATTTGCAGATTACCGTAAACGCGGTGAACGACGCGCCGGTGATTACAGGTCAGCTTCCGCTTAACACCAACGAGGATACCAGTATCGCACTGCAACTGTTATACCTGACTGTGACCGACGTTGACAATACCTATCCTTCAGGTTTCACTTTGACGGTGCTTTCCGGAACCAACTATACATTTTCAGGCACCACTGTTACTCCGGCTACCAATTTCAATGGAACATTGTCTGTGAGTGTGCGGGTAAACGACGGCGCGGCCAACAGTGCGCCGTTCAACCTTCAGATCACAGTGACCGCCGTAAACGACTCTCCGGTGATAACGGGGCAAGTGCCATTGTCAACAGGTGAGGATTCACCCATTACAGTCCAACTGGCACACCTGACGGTAGCAGACCCTGACAATTCCTATCCCACAGGATTTTCCCTCATTGTATTACCTGGAACAAATTACACTGTATCGGGGGCCGTGGTGACGCCTGCACTGGACTTTATAGGAACACTAACGGTGCCGGTACGTGTTAACGACGGAACAGTGGACAGCGCGCCCTTCAACCTCCAGATTACAGTTTCAGGCGATAACGACACGCCGGTGATTGTGGGGCAGGTGGCGCTGAGCACAAATGAAGACACGCCGCTTACGATCAAACTCTCAGACCTTGTTGTCACAGACCCGGACGATCCGTATCCTACGGAATTCACACTGGCAATTTTGTCGGGGACTAACTATACATTTTCCGGCGCTACGATCACGCCGGCGCCTAACTTCAATGGTACACTCACTGTGCGCGTCACTGTAAATGATGGCACCACCAACAGCGCGCCATTCAACCTGCAGGTGCAAGTAAACCCGGTGAACGATCCGCCGGTGATTACGGGCCAGGGTACGCTGAGCACAAACGAGGCGCAGGCTATTACGATCAAGTTCTCCGACCTTACTGTTACCGATCCTGACAACGCCTATCCCTCGGGGTTCACGTTAACAATACTCAGCGGCGCAAACTACACTTTCAGTGGCACCACGGTGACGCCAACCGGCGCATTCGCGGGAGACTTGTTCGTGAACGTGCGGGTGAACGATGGGGCCAGCAACAGCAACACTTTCCAATTGTTGATCACAGTGAATGGTGTGAACGACCCGCCCACCTCCAGTGGCTTTGCGCCGGTCGCGCTTCAGGAAGATGACCTGACGGATAAGACTGTAAACCTGCTCACCGTATTCAATGATCAGGAAAATACCCCCGATCAACTTACCTACACGATCACGGGCAACGACAACCCATCCTATTTCCAAACCATTACGATCAACCAGGCCCTTGGGCAGCTTGTCTTCCGGATGAAAGCAAATGTTTTCGGCACGGCCAAAGTAACGGTGCGGGCTACCGACGGTGGAGGTCTGTTTGTTCAAGACGTACTCACAATCAATATTACCGCGGTAAACGATGCGCCTTTGTTTGATGCTACGCCGACGTGGAGGTTTTGAAAATGCATCCACTCAAACCGTCCAGATCAGGAACCTGAGTGCAGGTCCGCTGGAAAACACACAGACATGGGTCGTTAAGGCGACGTCGGGCAACACCGCACTGATACCCAACCCAGCCATTGCTCCATCGTCTGGAACGGGAACACTGTCGACTGCCAATCTTACATTCAAGCCTAACGCCAGCGCGACCGGGTTCGCCATCATCACCGTTGAAATCACCGACGCCGGTCTAAGCACTTTCAGCAGGGATTTTAGAATAGATGTGTCTGCGATCAACGACGCGCCTACACTGGACGCTATTTCGAATGTAACGGTGCAAGAAGATGCCCCTCAACAAGACATCACACTCACGGGCATCACAGCCGGCCCGCAGGAAACACAAGTGCTTGCTGTTACAGCAACCACCAACAAGCCGGAGTTGTTCGAGATGTTCAACGTTATTTACACAAGTCCGCAGAACACGGCCACGTTGAGGTTGAAACCTAAGGCCAACACTTTTGGCGTAGCCACCATTACGGCAACGGTAACAGATGACGGCAGCAACGTGGCACCCAGCATAAATTTCAGAACGCGCCAGTTTACATTTACAATTCAATCCGTCAACGACGCTCCCGTATTTACCTCCACACCTGTGGAGGAGGCTACCGTAGGAGAACTCTACGAATATGTGTTGACGGTGACCGACATTGATGCCGATGCCATCACGATCACGGCGCCGGTGAAGCCCGCGTGGCTCACACTTACGTCACAGGGCAACGGTACTTCCAAGTTGTCGGGTACACCGCCTGTAAACGCTGCCGGGCCTGCCACGGTGCGTATTCAGGCGCGAGATGCACCGGGTGCGACAGTCCTTCAGGATTTTACAATCGACGTAAACGCTCGACCGATAGTGTCTGATTTAGCCATCGCGGCAAGTGAAGATGTGAGCTACGCGTTCACGCTTCAGGATTTTGCAGGCGCCTTCACTGACGCCGACGGCAGCCCATTGGCTGCAATAAAGTTCACCTCGTTACCCGATCATGGAACGATAAGGCTCAATCAACAAGCCGTGGCGGCGGGCGCGGAGGTCGCAGCCACGTCGATCGCCAACCTGACTTACTTGTCCGACGAAAATTACTTTGGAAAAGACACATTGAGTTGGGTAGGATCCGACGGGTCGGACTATTCGTCTTTACCCGCCAGGGTGTTTATTACCATCGCGCCGGTCAACGACGCGCCGGTGGTAAGCGCGCTCGAGACGGAAGATGTGACCTACCTTGTGGGCGATGGTCCCGCGACGATCAGCGCTCTTTTCGAGGCGTCGGACGTGGACAACGACAGTCTGGTCGGCGCGCAAGTTGAGATACGTCAGGAGACATTCGTGCCGGGCGAAGACGTTTTACTTTTTACAGGCACGCAAAATATTCAAGGAACATTTGACGGCCAGACCGGTATCCTGGTCCTGAATGGTAAAGCACCGATCGCCGCGTATTCCGAAGCGATACGCACCGTGCAATACAACAACATCAGCTTGCTTTTCATCGAGAATGGTGCAAAAGT
>JAAURZ010000468.1 GCA_012031955.1 Bacteroidia bacterium | reverse complement strand
CAGGAGAGCAAATCGATGTTGGAGGCCGTAGGTTGTGTTGATGTCGAAACCAATGACAACCACCAGGCGCCCGGCCTCGACATCCATGAGATGGGCGGCGCCAGGATGGGCGACGACCCGAAAACGTCGATGCTCAACAAACACAATCAACTGCATGCGTGCCCCAATGTATTTGTTACCGACGGCGCGTGCATGACCAGCACAGGCAATCAAAGTCCATCCATATTATACATGGCGCTTACGGCCAGAGCAGCGAACTACGCAGTCGACCAGATTAAGGAAGGACTACTTTAATCCTACGGAACGATGAACAGGCGAACAGCAATATACAACACGGCGGCGCTCATTGGAGGAACCCTGGTTGGTTCTCAAATTCTTGTGAGCAGTTGCGCACAACCGAAGGAAACACTCACTATTCTTGATACCGACTTCCTCGACCTGGTTGCCGATACCATTTTACCTGCCACGGCGGAGTCAGGCGGAGCGAAGGCTGCCGGGCTCGGCGCGTTCATGCGCAAAATTGTAACAGAATGTTACGATGAAAAGATGCGACACGCTTTGAGGAAGGCATGAATGACATAGAAAAGCGTTCGCGAGAGAAGCACAACAAAGGTTTTGTGTCACTGACCAACGAGCAGCGGTTTGACCTGGTTGACGCTATTGACCGAGGAAGGAAGAAAACAGGAGGGCCATTATTTTTCACTCATCAAAGACCTCACGCTGTGGGGTTATTTCAGTTCGGAAGTAGGATGCACCCAGGCGTTGAGATTCAACCCGATACCGGGCAGGTTTGAAGGATGCATACCCTACAACAACGAGCCCGCGTGGGCTGGGTGACCTCAAAGCAAAAGCTCAAATAGACCCTGAGCAAAGTCCATCCGGCGGCATCATGGTGCTTCATCCTGGTCATCATCGACCGATAGCAGCACGATCATTTTCAGTTGACAATACAAGTCGGAAGCATTTTGTGTCAAATACGCTACATCGTCCAACCGGTTCGTGTCGACGCCCGCGAGAAAATGATTGTAGGTCCTGAAAAAGCGGTTGCTTATGTTGTCCCGATAGCGAACCTGGTCGGCGGTCATCAGCTCAAACGCGAGTTCAAGCATTTCGTCATATGTCTGGTCGGAAATAAAACCCAGCCTGTGGATACCGGTAGTGATACGGTGAATGATGAGCGACTGTCGCAGCAGTCGTATGATCAGTTCTGGTCGGTTTTGGATAGTGTGCATTCGAGTGTTTGATTTTTTTGTACAAAAGTGAAGAAGAAGTTCATTCGTGGGCATAGCTTAGTCGCTATGACTTTAAAGAAAATTAAGCATTGCAACTATGGTCTTGCCAAATCTAACGCCTTGGTCGAACCCGGTTTCCAGCCTTGTACGAAAACCACCATTTCCGTTTAAATACCCACGCAACCTTACCCATCTGGGGATTCTTGCTAAACATACATACCCCTTGCACAAGTGCTGGACTTTCCGGCCGATACTCACAATCTTTGTAGAAAACTACTTCTATGAAATACCAACTCTACCTCGCGCTTGCTATCGTGCTAGCTGCCTGCAATGAACGCAGTACCCCCGAAGCTGCCTCGTCATCTGCTGCTAAAGACGTGCTGCTTCAGCAACTACGCACCACACATTCCGACCAGCAATGGTTTGCCACCACCAACACTGCCCTCCAGGGCCTCACGGCCGAGCAAGCCATGTGGACCGACAGCAGCGGCAATCACAGCGTGGGTCAACTCGCTTATCATATTGCATTCTGGAATGAACAACAACTCGCAAAATTCAAAGGACTGGAACCCGACGCATTCAGTGGCGACAACAATGAAACGTTCGATGCCTTCACCAAAGAAGCGTGGGAATCAGTGGTGAAACGTGTCGATAGCGTGTCGACCGAATGGGAAAAAGCAATCGAAACTGCCGACGAAGCAAAGCTCAAAGAATGGTATGGTACACTCGCCAACATCAACACGCACAATGCCTATCACACAGGACAGATCGTGTACATCCGGAAAATGAAGGGCTGGTGGGATCCTGAGAGGGGGTGAAGTAAGGCGAGGGGATTTCGGTTCTGGCGGCTTGTATTTTTAGCCGGGTTGGAAAATGAATGAAGAGGAAAATGTCTTAACTTCCTTTCCCTAAATCCAACCCCATGAATCGAATAATTCCCGTCCTCTTTTTGGGCGCACTTTGGGCGTGCCAGAAGCCATCTGAAAAAACTGAACCATCATCGAACGACTTGTCGTATTACGATCTGGGTGAAACCGGCGTGAAGACTGGCGGCGTGCGCATGATACCCATACACGACGGCAAATACAAAGTATGGACCAGGCGCGTAGGCAACAACCCACGCATCAAAGTGCTGCTGTTGCATGGCGGCCCGGCGGCAACGCATGAGTATTGGGAGAGCTTCGACAGCTTTTTTCCGCAGGAGGGCATCGAATACTATTACTACGATCAGCTTGGCTCATACTATAGCGACCAGCCCGACGATACCACGCTGTGGAACTTGCCACGCTTTGTAGAAGAAGTGGAAGAAGTGCGCCTCGCGCTTGGCCTCGACAGCACTAACTTCTTTCTGGTGGGCAACTCGTGGGGTGGCATACTGGCGATGGAATATGCGCTCAAGTATCAGCAGAATCTGAAAGGCCTTGTAATCGCCAACATGATGGCAAGTGCACCGCTGTACGGCAAGTACGCAGAAGACGTGTTGGCCAAACAGATGCCGCCGGATGTGCTGAAAGAAGTGCGCGAAATAGAAGCAAGCAAAGACTTCGACAATCCGCGGTACATGGAGTTGCTGATTCCAAATTTTATACGGAACATTTATGTCGATTTCCTGCCGATCAATGGCCCGACGGTGTGAACCGGGCGTTCAAACATCTCAATCCAGTCATATACACCATGATGCAGGGGCCGAGTGAATTCGGCATAGGCGGCAAGTTGGCGAACTGGGATCGCACCAGCGATCTGCCCAACATCACAGTGCCCACACTCACGATCGGCGCAAAACACGATACGATGGACCCGGAACACATGAAGTGGATGTCGACGCAGGTGAAGCGCGGCCGCTTCCTGTATTGCGAAAACGGAAGTCACATGAGCATGTGGGACGACCAGGAACATTTCTTCCCGGGTCTCATCCAATTTTCTGCGCGACGTGGATGATGGCAAATTCTAGATACCTGTTGCAGTAACAACCACGCGCCTGCTGCCGCCGTGATTGCGGTGCTCGCACAGGTAGATGCCCTGCCAGGTGCCGAGGGCCAGCTTGCCGCCAATCACCGGTATGGACAGCGACACCTGCGTCAGAGCTGTCTTGACATGGGCGGCCATGTCGTCGGGTCCCTCGACGGTATGGACGAACAACGGGTCGCCGTCGGGAACTAGGCGGCGAAAGAATGCCGACAGGTCCCGCTCGACGTCCGGATCGGCATTTT
>JAAURZ010000467.1 GCA_012031955.1 Bacteroidia bacterium | reverse complement strand
TTTGTTTCTTTATCTGCATTGGTGACTTCCACGTCAAAGCGCACGTCTACCAATTGCCGGCAGTCTCGGTATCGAGGTGCAGCCTCGCCGCCTTCACGCTGTCTGAAGCAACACGAAGTTGTGAGAACCCGAACGCTGCCCTGCTGCTGTAAGACTCCCCCGCCCTGTTGGTGTAGATGAGCATGCTGCTTTCAAAAGCCGGTACATAAGGCCTGGCGTAATGAAGGCCAATCGAGGCTGTCGTGCAAACCACAACGCTTGTCAAAATGAGCCAAAAGTTTCGTTGGACTGTCTTTACGATCGCGACCAGCAACTCGGCCAGGTCAATTTCACCAATAGGGTAACGGTTTGTCATCGTAGCGCAATTTTATGCAAATAACGGTACAAGTCATGATTTGAGTACTGAAATTGTTAGTTTTGCCTGCTTTTGAAACACAATAAAATTGATGTCGTCACAGAAAAGGATACTGGTAACAGGTGCCGCCGGATTTATCGGGTACCATCTTTCAGCCAAATTATGTCGGCTGGGATACGAGGTGGTAGGTCTCGACAACATGAACAATTACTATGACGTGACCTTGAAGCAGTCGCGACTGGCAAACCTTCAAAAGACCAGCGGCTTCATTTTCAAGGATACAGATTTGACCGACAAAAAAGGCATCGATCAGCTTTTTGACGAATATCAGTTTCCTTATGTAGTGAACCTTGCAGCTCAGGCCGGCGTGCGCTACTCGTTGATCAATCCATATGCCTACCTGGAAAGCAACCTTCATGGTTTCCTCAATGTCCTGGAGGCGTGTCGTCATCACAAAACGGCACATTTGATTTACGCCTCCTCCAGTTCGGTGTATGGCGCCAACACCAAAATGCCCTTTTCGGTCCATCACAATGTAGACCATCCGATATCGCTCTATGCAGCTTCAAAAAAATCGAACGAGCTGATGGCGCATACTTACTCGGCGCTCTACAACCTGCCCACTACCGGTCTTCGCTTTTTCACTGTTTACGGACCCTACGGACGACCCGACATGGCGCTGTTTATTTTCACGAAAGCCATACTCGAAGGCAAACCGATCGACGTGTATAATCACGGAAAAATGAGACGAGACTTCACTTACGTGGATGATATTGTAGAAGCAATTGCACGCTTGGTGCCCTCCGTGCCAACGCCCAATCCGGCATGGTCGGATGGAGCCCTGACCCAGCGACCAGCTTTGCGCCGTACAAAATCTACAACATCGGCAACAACTCGCCTGTGGAACTGCTTCGCTTCATAGAAGTAATCGAAGAGAAGCTTGGCAAGAAGGCTGTCAAAATCTGATGCCCATTCAGGAAGTGACGTACCCGCGACGTATGCCGACGTCGACGACTTGATGAGGGACGTTGACTTCAAACCGGCAACATCGATTGAGGATGGTATCGCCAAATTCATCGATTGGTATAAGGCGTATTTTAAGATTGCATAAGAACAAATCATCATTATAAAATACAATGGACAGAATTGGAATTATCGGACTGGGCTATGTTGGCTTGCCGCTGGCGGTGGAGTTTGGAAAAGTGATGGACGTGGTGGGCTTTGACATCAACAAGGACCGCATTGCCGAATTAAGAAATGGAGTAGAACGTACCAGGGAGGTTGAGCCGGAAGAGCTGAAAGCAGCACATAAGCTGGTCTATAGCGCCGAACCCAAAGACCTCGCCCAGGTGAATATCTTTATCGTGACGGTGCCCACGCCCATAGACAATTACAAGAATCCGGACTTGAGGCCACTAGAGAGCGCCAGTCGCACTGTGGGTGGCGTGCTCAAAAAGGGAGACATTGTGATTTACGAATCCACCGTGTTTCCCGGCTGCACTGAAGAAGTATGCGTGCCGGTGCTGGAAAAGATAAGCGGCCTGAAATTCAATGTGGATTTCTTTTGTGGTTATTCCCCGGAGCGTATAAACCCCGGCGACAAACAGCACCGTTTGCCCAACATCAAGAAGGTAACGAGCGGAAGCACGCCGGAGGTAGCTGAGCGCGTCGATCAGTTGTACAGGAAAATAATAGTTGCCGGCACGCATAAGGCTTCTTCATTGAAAGTGGCCTGAGGCTGACCAATGTCGAATGGAAACACTACGACGGGAGCTGACGGTCTGAACATCGCCTTCGTGAACGAGCTCGCCTTGATTTTCGACCGCATCGGGATAGATACGCATGAAGTGCTTGAGGCCGCAGGTACCAAATGGAATTTCCTTCCGTTTAAACCCGGACTGGTAGGAGGCCATTGCATTGGCGTTGATCCATACTACCTCACGCAAAAAGCAGAAAGCCTCGGGTATCACCCTGACGTAATTCTGGCCGGACGGCGCATCAACGACAACATGGGCATGCACATTGCCAATTCAGTTATCAAGTTGATGGCAAAAATGATCAGCCTATAAAGAACGCCCCGGTGCTGGTGCTTGGAATCACCTTCAAAGAGAATTGCCCCGATATCAGGAACAGCAAAGTAGTGGACGTTGTAAAGGAGCTCGCGGGCTTTGGTTGCTCGGTAGACATTTATGATCCACAGGGCCGATGCTGCGGAAGTGAAGCATGAATACGGGCTCACACTCACTCACAATCTTGACAAGCAATATCAGGCAATTGTGTTGGCCGTTGGCCACCACCAATTCACTACACTCGACTGGAGCAGGATTCGCGGTAAAAGCACTGTTATTTATGATGTGAAGGGGATTCTTGATAAGGACTTTATTACCAGCCGCCTTTAAGCCAACGCCATGAACATTAAGATGGTTGATCTGCATAGCCAATATCTTCGGATAAAGGACCAGATTGACGAAGCCATCGCCGGCGTGCTAACAACCACGGCATTTATACAGGGTCCGCAGGTTGAAGCGTTCTCAAAACAACTTGCGCTATACAATGAGACTAAACACGTTGTAACGTGTGGTAACGGGACAGACGCGCTTCAAATCGCCATGATGGCGCTTGGGTTAGTGGAGGGTGACGAAATTATTATCCCAGTTCACACCTATGTCGCTACCGCTGAAGTGATAGCGCTGCTGGGTCTCACGCCTGTATTTGTCGATGTGGACGCCGATACTTTTACAATGGATGTCAAAGAACTGAAGGCCTCCATCACCGGCAAGACAAAGGCGATCGTGCCCGTCCACCTCTACGGACAATGCGCCGACATGGAGACGATTCGTTCAATAAGCGATAAGTACGGGCTAACCGTTATCGAAGACGTCGCGCAGGCACTGGGAGCCGAATTCACGGTTCTCAAATGGGTTGACGGCGAAGGCGGGCACGACGGGCCTGCAAATCCGCGAGCGGCTGGAAGGCCGGCAGCAGCCGCGTCTCGAACCACTCGCGGCCCTTCGCGCGCAGCATCAGCGTGCGGCTCAGACTGCCCAGCGCGAGGGGCACGACGATGAAGATCACGACGGAATGGAGCAG
>JAAURZ010000466.1 GCA_012031955.1 Bacteroidia bacterium | reverse complement strand
GATTTCAGTACTTATCAGTCAAAGGACATTTGTTCATTTAACGGTCGATATCCGGTATATAGGTAATATTATTCACCCACGTAAGACTCCTCAGGTATTCCAATGTTACAGGCTTGAGGCCCGAATCCATTTCAATCACGAGGCAGGCCACATCGTGCTTGCCTTTTCTCGACACTGACATGGTCGCTATGTTGCAATCGTCGTGCGCCAGCACATCGGAGATGAAGGCAATGCTGCCCTTCACGTCGCCAGCCTTGATAATGACGGTATGCAGGTTGGCTGAAAAGTCGGCCTTGAAGCCGTCTACTTCCGCTATGTTAATGATGCCGCCGCCCTTGCTCTCGCCAATCACCTCCACTGTTTTATCATTTTGCGTCAACACCAGTTTGATAGTGTTGGGGTGCATGGTGGAGGCATTGCCCACCGACTTGAAGGTATATTGCAACTGATGCTGCGGCGCCAGTTCCAGTGCCTCCTTGATGCGCTTGTCGTCAGTCTTAAAGTCGAGCAGGCCGGCTATAATGGCGCGGTCGCTGCCGTGCCCTTCGTAGGTGCGGGCGAATGAATTGTAAAAGGTGATGATCGCCTTTTGCGGGGTGCCTCCCAAAATGCGGCGTGCCACGCGGCCTATCCGCACCACACCGGCGGTGTGAGAGCTGGATGGGCCTATCATTATGGGGCCGATCATATCAAAAACACTACTTTTTTCCGCCATTACAGGTTCAATACGCAATAGGTCGCTAAAAAGATGTCAATGTTACATGAATTCGGGCAAACGAGAAAAATTGATTTTATGACTGAAAGGCGTCAGTCCGGAGTAGCTAACTGTACTCCTTTTTGTGATTCACGGTTTTGGCTGCCCCTGCTACTAAACGGCAATGGCGGCTTTTATGGTCGGATGTGACTGGTAGTTTTGTATTTCAAAGTCTTCGAATGTGTATTCAAAAATCGTGGCCGGCTTGCGCTTGATTAGCAGCGTGGGGAGCGGGTAAGGCTGGCGTGTAAGCTGGAGCCGTGCCTGGTCGAGGTGATTTGAATACAGATGCACATCGCCGCCGGTCCAGACAAACTCTCCCGGTTGCAGGTCGCACTGGTGCGCAAACATGTGGGTTAGCAATGCATACGACGCGATGTTGAATGGGACACCCAGAAAGTAGTCGGCACTTCGCTGGTAAAGCTGACACGAGAGTTTGCCATCGGCGACGTAGAACTGGAACATGGCGTGACAAGGCGGAAGGCCATCTGGTCTACTTCAGCCGGATTCCAGGCGGAGACGATGTGGCGGCGCGAATCGGGTTTCGTTTTGATCTGATTCAACACCTGCGTGATCTGATCGATTGTGCGGCCGTCGGGCGCGGGCCAGCTACGCCACTGGTGCCCATACACGGGCCCCAGGTTGCCGTTGGCATCGGCCCACTCGTCCCAGATCGTAACGCCGTGGTCGTTGAGGTACTTTACGTTGGTGTCGCCGTTTGAGGAACCACAGCAACTCATATATAATAGACCGGAGATGAAGCTTCTTCGTGGTGACCAATGGAAAACCTTCCTGCAGGTTGAATCGCAGTTGCCTGCCGAACACGGAAAGCGTGCCCGTACCCGTCCTGTCTGTTTTGGATGCACCGTGGTCCAGTATGTCTTGCATCAGGTCGAGGTACTGCTTCATTGCATTTTCAGGGTTTCAACTTGCAAGTAATGCACACCGTGCTAAAATCCCAAGCGTTGCAGTCGATCACAGCGCTGCAAAAACAAAAAAAGCTGCTCCCGTAGGAACAGCTTTTTCTCCAACTATATATAAACCAACCGGTTAGATGTTCAAGTCGCGGGTGGCGCCGTTTACTGTTACAGTCACCTTGCGGTCGCAGTCGCCATCGCCATAGTCGATGGTTATTTCCTTGCCGTTGTCCAGTGTGTATTTCTTGATGCCCTGTACGGCCATTGAGCAGCCGCGGCGATAGTGCAATGCGGTCAAGACTTCAACAGTGTATGAACGGCCGGCGCGCGTGGTGCCTTCTGCGGAACCGGTGATAATGAGCTCGTCGTTCAGCGGACTATCGGCACGCACCCACTCGGTGGTGATATCAGACTCGCGTGTGGCTGTGCGCTGGTCGGTGAAGATCGCCTTACCGCCAACCAGTGTAGCGTTGAACTTCGGCGCTTCCTCGCTGCTGTTTGTAATATTCGTAACCGTGCGGGTGCCTTCTATCTTTACGTCGTTAATGTAGTAGTTGTCAACCGTCGTCACAACCGTGGAGCCAGAGACAAAACGGCGGCCGTTGTAGGTAAATATGATTTTTCCTTTTCTAACGTTACCCCTCAGGTCGGTACAGCCCGTGGTGCCGAAGTCGACGGTGATAACGCCGGTAGGAACGTCAGGTGTCGAGTTCTCGCCTGTTTCCAGTGTAACAACCACACCGCCGCACTGCATGCGATCGTCGTTGACGGTGATGTTGTACGTGGCAGCCACGCGGCCACCCTCGTATTGTTCGTCCGTGGGTGTCCCGATTGTTACGCCCGACATGTCGTCCATGTCCTGATAATAGTAGTCGGATACAGCTTCCTCGGTAACGTCGGCAACATCCTGTACGGTGAGACGGTCTTCGTCCACACAAGCGCTGATGAGGCTTACGCCAACAATGGCCGCCACTGAGGCCGCGCGAAGGAATGATTTGTTCATTTTTATTGTGTTTGGTTAATGTGTTTTTGAGGATTTTGGCCTTAGATTGACCATTGGAACAAAGGTTTAAAGACCAAAGTAAATTTTTTAGCAGTTTTGAATAAGATGAAATCAAGTTCGGTGACCCTTCGTGTAAGAATTGCGCTAGTTGTGCTGCTTTTTGGGCTGAGGCCTGCCTTTGGACAGGTTCCAATAAAGATCGCCAAGTTGAAATACAACGGTGGCGGCGACTGGTACGCCAACAAAACGGCGCTGCCCAACCTGATTGAGTTCTGCAACCGCGAACTGGGCACGGCCATCGGTCCCGAGGAGGATATTGTGGAGATCGGCAGCCGCGATCTGTTTTTGTATCCTTATGTATACATGACGGGCCACGGCAACGTAGTGCTGTCGGACGACGACGCGGAGAACTTGCGAAAGTACCTGATCGGCGGCGGCTTCCTGCATATCGACGACAACTACGGGCTGGATAAATTCGTGCGGATTGAATTGAAGAAAGTGTTTCCGGAACTCGAACTTGTCGAGATTCCTTTCACGCACCCCATATATCATCAGAAATATAATTTCCCCAACG
Organism: Bacteroidia bacterium; assembly: GCA_012031955.1. The sequence continues at coordinate 198 of JAAURZ010000466.1, read as the reverse complement.
GGCTCCCTAAAGTTCATGAACACGACGGCAAACCGCCGCAAGGCTTCGGGCTGATCTACGAGGGCCGGCTGGTCTTGTTTTACACCTATGAGTGCGATCTGGGTAACGGCTGGGAAGACCGCAGGATTTATAACGATCCGAAGAAAGGCGACAAGCGAAGCGCTCCGGATGGGCGCCAACATTATCGCATATGTTTTA
>JAAURZ010000465.1 GCA_012031955.1 Bacteroidia bacterium | reverse complement strand
GCAGTTATCTTCGGGCGCGTCAGACTACCGCGCCAAAAACGCGCCCTACGCCAGCCGTGACCGCCATCGCGACGGCCCCCCAGAAGACAACGCGCAGCACCGACTTGACGGGGCTGGCTTTCCCGGCGCGGGCGCCCAGCCACCCGAGCAGTGCGAGGAAGGCGAGCGAACTGGCCGCCACCATACCCCCGGCCACCGTCCAGCCGATAGTTTTGCGCGCTCGGCGCCCGCACCTGACGAAAATGCAAGCGGCATTACACCCAGTATGAAGGCCATGGAGGTCATGATAATCGGACGGAGACGTAACTGCACGGCCTCAAGCGTCGCACTCACTATTTTCATTCCGCGGTCAACGCGCTCCTTGGCAAATTCCACGATCAGGATCGCGTTCTTGGCAGCGAGCCCGATCAGGGTAATCAATCCGATCTGCGCATAAATATTGTTGTCGAGACTTGGAATAAACGTAAGGGTGAGGATAGAGCCGAATGCTCCGATCGGCACGGCGAACAACACCGAGAACGGCACCGACCAGCTTTCGTACAGCGCGGCGAGGAACAGGAATACAAACACGATCGATATGGCGAATATCAGCGCAGTGCTGTTGCCTGCTGCCACTTCTTCGCGACTCATGCCACCAAACTCGTACCCGTACCCAACTGGCAGGGTTTGCGCTGCCACCTCCTGCAGGGCCTTGATGGCCTGCCCCGAACTGTAGCCGGGTTTGGCCGCACCCATGATCTCTGCCGACCTGTATATATTATAGTGTGAGATTACCGCAGGTGTCTCTATCAAGCGCGTTGTAACGAGCGAACTAAGCGGCACCATGCTGCCTGCATTGTTGCGAACACGATAGTTGCCTATGTCTGCAATGCCACCGCGATAGCTGCTGTCGGCCTGCACCACCACGCGGAAGTTGCGTCCGTACAAGTTGAAGTCGTTGACATAACTGCTGCCAAGCAAAGTCGACAGTGTGCTGTAAGCCTCCGCTACGTTTACGCCCAGCTTCTTGGCCTTCTCTTTATCCAGTTCTACAAAGTAGCTTGGCGTGCGTGCAGAGAAGAATGAATAAGCCATGGCGATCTCCGGACGCTGATTGGCTGCCGCCAGAAATTTGTACATTGTCTGTTCAAATTGTTTGATGTCGTCGGTGCTTGTGGTTTGCTGCAACTCGAAAGTGAAACCCGACGATTGGCCGAGCCCCGGAATGGCAGGCGGAGCAATCACCAGCACACGCGCCTCTTTAATGTCGGCGGTGCGGCGTTGAATTTCAGCCATGATCATGGGCACACTCTCAGTTTCCAGGTCGCGGTCGTTCCAATGTTTCAAGTTTACGAACACGGTGCCTACGTTCGACTTGTTAGAGAAGGTAAGAATGTTCAAGCCTGCGAGTCCGCCCACCACTTTTACAGCGGGGATGGCCTGTATGCGCTTTTGAATTTCCAACTGCAACTCGATGTTGCGCTCTGTAGAAGTTCCCTCCGGCATTTCGTACGCTACGTACATCCGTTTTTCATCTTCGGTGGGAATAAATCCGGTAGGCTTGTTCTTGAAAAGGAAAAACAGACCGACAAATAAACACACCATCATCACTATCACATAGGGCGATCTGCGGACCCACACATGCACGTTGCGTGTATAACCGCGTGTCCTTCTGCTGAACCATCCGTTAAACTTCGAAAACGCAGTATCGAGTAGCGTCTTTTTCTTGTCGACGTCGGAGGGCTTCAGCAACAACATGCTAAGCGCGGGCGTGAGTGACAAGGCGACAAAGGCTGATATGAGTACCGAGATGGCGATGGTAATCGCAAACTGCTGGTAAAGCTTACCGACGATACCAGGCACGAAGCCGACCGGCACAAACACGGCGGCCAGGATGAGTGCGATTGCCACCACAGGCGCAGAAATTTCTTTCATCGCCTTTATGGTGGCCTGCTTCGCGGTGAGCTTGTAATGATCCATGTGGTGTTGAATGGCCTCCACCACCACAATGGCGTCGTCTACCACAATACCGATCGCAAGCACAAAAGCAAAAAGCGTAAGGGTGTTGATCGTGAAGCCAAACGGAATAAAAAAGATGAATGTGCCAATAAGCGATACCGGAATTGCCAACACCGGAATAAGCGTGGCGCGCCAATTCTGGAGGAACAAGAATACCACCAGCACTACCAGTGCGAGTGCTTCAAGCAGTGTGATCACTACTTCTTCAATCGATATCTCTACTACTGAGGTTGTTTCAAGAGGCACCAGGTAGTCGACATCTTTCGGAAAGCTCTTCTTCAACTCCGTCAGCGCTTCCATTACACCCTCGTTGGTGCTTAGCGCATTGGCGCCGGGCGCCAGATACAAAAGAATGAATGCCGCTGGTTTGCCATTCACGAACGGGTGGTTGCCGTAGCTGAACTTGGCCAGCTCCACGCGCGCAATGTCTTTGAGATAAACAAGGTTGCCCTGAACGGGGTTTGTCCTGACCACGATGTTTTCAAAGTCTTCAACCCTGTTGATGCGGCTGTTGGTGAGCACATTGTACTCAAATGCCTGCGCCGACGACTGCGGGGTACCTCCCACCGACCCGGCTGCGAGCTGAAGGTTTTGTTCAGCCAATGCCAGGTTTACTTCCGCAGGTGTGATGCCCAGGCTTGCAAGCTTGTCGGGATCGAGCCAAATGCGCATACCGAAGTCGTCGCCCACGCTAAAGATGTCGCCTACTCCCTTTACGCGCAAAAGCGCATCCTTGAGGTATATGTTGGCGAAGTTACCGAGAAAGGTGGCATCGTGCGTGCCGTCTGGTGAGTACAGTGCGAGCGCGAGAAAAATACTTGGGTTTCGCTTTCTGACCACAAGGCCGAGGCGCTTTACAATTTCCGGAAGCGAGGGTTCGGCCACGCTCACCCGGTTTTGCACGTCGAGCGCCGCGATGTTCACATTTGTACCAATATCGAAAGTGACTGTAATGCTGCTCACGCCGCTACTGGTGCTGTTGCTCGACATGTAGGTCATGCCGGGTACACCGTTCACCTGCGCTTCAATGGCAGTCGTTGTCGTTTGCTCGACGGTTTGCGCTGTCGGCGCCTATATAATTCCTGTTATCGTTACAGTAGGCGGCGTGATGTCCGGGTATTGCGAAATCGGAAGTATGGTCATAGCGATAACGCCGACCAGCACGATCACCAGCGACACCACGATCGCAGTAACAGGCCGTTTTATAAATACATCTGCTATCATAAGAATCGTTTAGGAAGCCCTATTGTTTGGCTTCTGGTTTGAAAATTGTGATGGGTGTTCCCTCTCTCAGGTTCTGGATTCCTTCGGTGATGAGGATCTCACCTTCTTTAAGTCCATCGCTTACGATTATGTCCTTACCTACCTGCTGTCCGAGTTTCACTTTACGTTGGGTAGCCTTGCTGCTGTCGGCCAGGTAGACAAAGAATTCACCCAATTGCTCGTTGACAGCTT
>JAAURZ010000464.1 GCA_012031955.1 Bacteroidia bacterium | reverse complement strand
CAACAGTGGCGAAGGTGGAGAAGACGAAATTCGTTACGAGAAAAAAGAAAATGGCGATTGGGAAAGGTCGGCCATCAAGCAAGTAGCCTCGGGCCGGTTTGGCGTTACCAGCCACTACCTGGCCAACGCGGATGAACTGCAGATCAAGATGGCGCAGGGCGCCAAGCCCGGTGAAGGAGGCCAGTTGCCCGGCCACAAAGTAGATGAATGGATTGGTCGCGTGCGCCACTCCACGCCCGGTGTCGGCTTGATTTCTCCGCCGCCACACCACGACATCTATTCAATAGAAGACCTCGCACAACTTATTTATGATTTGAAGAATGCCAACCGCCAGGCCCGCATCAACGTGAAGCTCGTGTCACAAGCCGGTGTCGGCACTGTGGCCGCCGGTGTAGCCAAGGCGAAAGCCGATGCGATCCTGATCTCTGGCGCCGACGGCGGAACGGGCGCATCGCCGCTCAGTTCCTTACGGCATGCAGGTTTGCCCTGGGAGCTCGGCCTTGCCGAAGCGCACCAGACGCTCGTGAAAAATAACCTGCGAAGCCGCGTAGTATTGCAGACCGACGGCCAGATAAGAACAGGGCGCGACATTGCTATAGCCACACTGCTTGGCGCGGAAGAATGGGGCGTAGCCACCGCCGCGCTGGTGGTGGAAGGCTGCATCATGATGCGCAAGTGCCATCTCAACACCTGTCCCGTTGGCATTGCCACGCAAGACAGCGAACTCAGAAAATTGTTTACCGGCAACCCCGACACGTGGTGAACGTTCTTCCGCTTCCTCGCGGAAGACCTGCGTGCCATCATGGCCGAACTCGGTTTTCGCACCATCAACGAAATGGTAGGCCACACCGAAGTGCTGCGCGTGCGTCAGGATGTGGACCACTGGAAAGTGAAGAAACTGGATCTCTCACCCGTGCTGCTCCGCGAGTCGGGCCGTGAACACGTGGGCACCTACAAGCAGATCGAACAAGACTTCGAGTTGGAGAAAGTGCTCGACTGGAAACTCGTGGAAGCAGCGAGGCCGGCACTCGATGCCTGCGACCCCGCGACCGCTACGTTCACCATACGCAACACCGACAGGTCTACCGGAGCCTTGTTATCAAACGAAGTATCAAAGAAATACAAAGGTGCTGGCCTGCCCGCCGACACCATTCAATTCAGATTCAAAGGCTCGGCAGGGCAGAGCTACGGCGCGTTCGTGGCGCCGGGTATCACCTTCGAGCTGGAAGGCGAAGCCAACGACTACTTTGGTAAAGGTCTTTCCGGCGGCAAGCTGATCATCTATCCCGATAGAGAGTCTACATTCAAACCGGAAGACAACATCATTATCGGCAACGTGGCTTTCTACGGCGCCACAAACGGCGAGGCGTACATACGTGGTCAGGCGGGTGAGCGCTTCTGTGTGCGCAACTCTGGTGTGAAAGCTGTGGTGGAGGGCGTGGGCGACCATGCTTGTGAATACATGACTGGCGGCCGTGTGGTGGTGCTCGGCAAAACCGGGCGCAACTTTGCTGCGGGCATGAGTGGCGGCATTGCATTCGTATTTGATCCGGAGCACGCGCTTGAGAGACTTTGCAACAAGGAAATGGTTGACCTGGAAACGCTCGACGACGGCGACAAAACTGAAGTGAAGACAATGATAGAACGACACTTCGAATATACCGGCAGCGACCCGGCCGAGTGGTTGCTCGAAAACTGGGAAGTAGCCTCCAACCTTTTTGTAAAAGTAATGCCGCGCGACTACAAGGCTGTGCTCGCAAAAGCCAAGGCCACCAGGAAAGAGAAAGTGAAGGAAACTGTAAAATAATTTTATCAGAAAGGAATAAGAAAAATGGGACAGGTAGACGGATTTATGAAGTTTGATCGTGAGATGCCCAAGTCACGAGATTCCAAGGCACGCTTGAGGGACTATAAAGAAATTTACATTCCGCAGGACAAAGAGAAGCTGAACCAGCAGGCGGCGCGTTGCATGGACTGCGGTGTGCCCTTCTGCCACCATGGTTGTCCGCTCGGCAACAACATTCCAGACTTTAACGATGCCGTGTATGAACGCCGTTGGGAAGACGCCATCGACATATTAAGCGGCACCAACAATTTCCCCGAGTTCACGGGAAGGATCTGTCCCGCGCCGTGCGAGGCAAGTTGTGTGCTCAGCATCAACAACAAGCCAGTCACCATTGAGTATATCGAAAAGACAATCGCCCGAGCAAGCCTACGAGAAGGGATACATCAAGCCCAACCCGCCGAAAACGCGCACGGGCAAGCGCGTTGCCGTAGTGGGCTCGGGCCCTGCCGGGCTGGCCGCTGCTGCGCAGCTCAACAAGGCAGGCCATTGGGTGACGGTGCTGGAAAGGAGCGACAGAATAGGCGGACTCCTGCGGTATGGAATTCCCGATTTCAAATTGGAAAAGTATGTGATAGACCGCCGTCTTCGCATCCTCGAACAGGAAGGTATCATATTCCGGCCCAACTCGCATGTAGGTGTCAACGTGAGTGCACAGCATCTTAAGGATGAGTTTGACGCGGTGGTGATCTGCGGCGGCGCTTCGGCGCCACGTGACCTGCCGATACCCGGACGCGATGCGAAGGGCGTGTACTTCGCGATGGAATTTCTCACGCAACAAAACAAGCGCGTAGCCGGCGACCGCATCTTTAACGGCGACATTCAGGCCACCGGGCTCAATGTGATTGTCATCGGCGGTGGCGACACGGGTTCGGACTGTGTGGGCACGTCTAACCGCCAGGGTGCGAAAACAGTAACCCAGGTAGAGCTGCTGGCCAAGCCACCCGCACAAAGGAATGACGACAACCCGTGGCCGTTGTGGCCTGTGATACTCAACACCTCGTCGTCGCACGAAGAGGGTGTGAACCGCGACTGGGCTATTCTCACGAAGGAGTTTGTGAAAGACAAGCGCGGGCACCTCACAGGGTTGAAGGTGGTTTCCATAAAGTGGGGCGTGAACGCGCAGGGAAAAATGGGATTCGAGGAAATACCCGATACCGAACGAACACTGCCGTGCGAGCTGGCGCTGCTGGCGATAGGCTTTGCCGGCGCGGAGAAGGGTGGCATGGTCGAAGAACTCAATCTCCAACTCGACGAACGCGGCAACATCAAAACCGAAAACTACCAATCAACGCAGCCCGGTATATTTGCCGCTGGCGACATACGCCGCGGGCAATCGCTGGTGGTGTGGGCTATCTCCGAGGGCCGCGAAGCGCGCGCGCCGTCGATACTTGGCTGATGGGCTACTCGAACCTGGAGGCAAAGGATGAATCGCAATTGAATTTATCGAAGGTTTAATTCGTAACAGGACCCCCTTGGCGAAAGAGCTGATGGCAGAAGCCGTCGGCTCTTCGTGTTTTAGCGACGACTAAATTTCGGTGAAGTGGAATAACTTCCTAATTTTGCGTCACTAAAAAAACGACTAAAAGGTGTCAAAAAACTTGTCAAGA
>JAAURZ010000463.1 GCA_012031955.1 Bacteroidia bacterium | reverse complement strand
GCCGCCAGGTTCCAGATGGCTTTTCCGATTTCAAGTTCGAGCAGGTGTATCACGTCGCGAACCTGCCTGCCTTCAGCACGGTAGTTGGTGTAGCGGAAGGAGTACAGTATCTGCTTTACAATTCGTTTGTCGGGGTAGTCTGCCTTTCGCCACAGCAACTGGCGCGCATAGGTGCCGCCGATGCGCCCCATGATCTGCACAAGCCTGAGCATCACCTGGTCGCTTTGTCCGGATTTGTGAAAAGCGTTCTCGAGGTAGGCAGCACGCTTTCGCCCACTTCGATGAGGCAAGATGCGGCCTGGTGCCCATACATCGGCGAGTTGAGCAACTCAATCAGCACAGGCCAGGTTTCGGGGCGGCGCACTTTGCGGCAGGTCGTCAGCGCTTCGGTTCGTACCCGCGGATCTACATCGCGAAGTAGTTCGAGCAATATAAAAATGGTCTTGGCTGTAGTCTGTCTTCGAAGCAGCTTGGCCGCCAGCGCCCGGTCGGAATAACGAGGCGCTTTACTCAGCTTCAGCAGCTTTTCGGGTTCAATGGATAAAATGTCGCTATCCTGCGATTCGCCAAATGCCAGGCGCGCCAGCGACTTGATGTCCGACTTGGCGGTTGGCTCATCGATACCCAACGTCTGTAGTTTGTCGGCTATGTATTTTTCAATTTTCCGCGAAGGGTTTTCCGCTAGGCGCATCAAGTGTGTTTCAAACATGGCAGGCTCCAGGTGTTCCATCAGCTTTAATCCGTAGATCACCTTTTCGTCTGTGCTGCTGTTGATTTCGTTTTCAAGCACCTTGTTGATGGTGTATTTCTTCTCGATGCTGCCCTGTTTGCTTCTGACGAGGGCATTCTCGAGTGTGCGCCGGTACAGGCCATGCATGCGGTTGGCGAAGAAGTACCAAAGTACCAATACAGGAAGCGTGAACACAGTGATGTAAATCAAACTGAATATTTTGACGTTGTTGATCAGGATGATCAACCGCCGGCGATAAGGCTGGCAAACGCGGTGATGGTGCCCTCTATTTTCGTCTGCACATCAATGCGCACGTGGCTTTCGATGGGTAACAGGTAGAGTTTGAATGTTGGGTTATCGAGCGCGTCGCGCAGTGAGCGCACTACGAGCTTGCTCATGGCGATCATGAGAAAGAACACTATAAAAGAATCGGTTTCAAGTGTGTAGCCGAATTGAACGCCTATCAAGAGCGATATCACGGTGAATACGCCAATGAGGATCGGGTTGATTATCAACGCTACGCGCAGGCCGTATTCGCTGATGATCCTGTCGGTGGCGAAGGTTTGGAAGACGAAAGAAAAGACAACCACCGTACCTTCGAACGCGCTCAGGAAGGTGGGCAATGCCTTGTCGTCAAATTTCAGCGACGTTACGTTAAGAAAAGAATAGTCGACAAAGTTGATGCTGATCATGGCCACGGTCACAAACAAACTCATGTACACGATGTACTTGTTTGAAAAGAATTGACCCAGTGACACTTTTTGGTGGACAATTTCCGGCCGGCCGCCTCCAGCCTGGCGCAGGTAGCGCAATGAGATAAAAATAAACGTGGCAAGAAACCCGATAATACTTACCAGGCTGATGGTGTATAGTTCGTCGGCCGTGTCGAGGTACGTCAGTATAACCGGGATGGAGAAAAAGGAAATCAACGAAGCGATAAGTCCACCGGAGTCCACGCTTCCTACGAGTTTCTTTGTTTGCCGAAGGCTGAATAGCCGGCTGAAGGTACCCCAAAAGATGAGGTAGTTGATAAACCCGAACGGGATAAGCATGGTGAAAGCCAGGTAGTAAATGCGTCCCTGACCAAAGTAGCCTTCGCCAAACTCAAGCACACCAGTGAGCACCGTAATCGTGACAAGGCTTAGAATGGCAAGAAACGTGAAGGAAATCCTGTTCTGGAAGAAGTTGTAGATTACGGTTGCGGCGATGCCAAAGGCGCCGGATATGAGGAGGGCAGTGGGCAGGTCCGTTTTTTCATCGAACCGCGAAAGGAATAGCGACTGCGACGCCACTGTTACTGTGGCGATGAACATACCCATGAAGAAACCCATCACTAACAAGAGCGCAACGGGTTCCGTCTCTGACTCATCTACTCCTAAAAGCCGGTGCAGCCGGATTCTCATATAATTCGTCCGATATCTCTAAAATTCGGTATATTCATTTTAATATCCTAAAACTGAACTAGGTATTGCAAATACAAGACGTTAATATAGATAGGTTTAGCATACTTTGAATCAAGTGTGAGTTCAATTTTGTGTATCTAAAAACGCACCGCCCCGCACCTTGTAATGTTTGTGTAGAAATTCCACGTTCAAAAGACTATTATATTTGTAGTATTGAAGTCATTACTTACCAAGAGTCACAACTATGAACAAATTGTCTGGTGTACTAATAATGGCCCTCCTTTTGTCCGTCCAGCTTTTCGGGCAGCAAAAGACGGTGGCCGAAGCCGACAGATTTTTTGGGATTAAGAATTATGAGCAAGCCTTGCCTTTGTACGAACAGGCAGTGCAGGCAGGTGAGAAGGACCCACTCGTTCACTACAAACTGGGAGTTTGCTTCCAGAAGTCCGGCGAAACGGCCATGCAGATAAAAGGTATTCCATACCTCGAGTATGCGCTGCAAAATTCGAAGGTGATACCCGTAAACGTTTACTACGATCTTGGCGAGCTCTATATGAAAGATGAGAACGTACAGCGTGCGGCCGAATGCTTCGGCAAATTCAAGGAGCTCTCCAACAAATCGGATAAGAATGCGCTGGCAATGGCCGACCGCGCCATAGAGATATGCAACCATGCAACCGTCTTCATGTCGGTGCCACGAAACATAGCAGTAAAGCCCCTGCCGTCCATCGTCAACACGTCGCTCACTGAATATAACCCGGTTGTGTCTGCCGACGAAAGTGTGTTGGCGTTTACTGCGTTGAGGCCCAACACCGGCAAGACCCGCACAAGCGACAAGTACATTGAAGAGATATACATCTCCTACAACACATCCGGTTCGTGGTCCGAACCCAAAGTGGTGCCCGTCGCCTCTCAATACAATGTCGGCACCGCAGGCATTTCCGCCGACGGTCAGCGTATGCTCATCTTCATGGGCGGTGTTGACGACCCCGGCAGCATCTTTATGATCAACAAAGACGGCGACGGCTGGTCGAAGCCCAGCCTGGTTGCCAATACACTCAATACACCGAGATATCTCGAATCGACCGCCAGCATCACGCCCGATGGCAAAATCATCTACTTCGCCAGCGACCGCCTGGGCGGCCAGGGTGGCCTTGACCTCTATCGAATTGAAAAGAAGGCCGACGGTACATGGACCAGCCCCGTTAACCTGGGCCCTGAGGTAAACAGCAAGAATAACGAAGATGCACCGTTCATTCACCCCGACCAGCGTACGCTGTTTTTTACTTCCGATGGGCACAACACTATGGGGGGACGCGACATTTT
>JAAURZ010000462.1 GCA_012031955.1 Bacteroidia bacterium | reverse complement strand
ATTGCCCGGCTCCTTTAAGGTCTTTAAGTCTATGACGAGCGGTACGCTGCCTCGTACACCGATTTTACGTGAGGGCCGAGGAACAACCGCGCATATATCCTGATGGCGGCAAGGCCATCGATGATGAAACTGAGCGCTACAAAAGTCGCCAGCACAATCTGGTCTTCGTGAATGTGAACGAATATGAGGTCTTCGCCAACAAACGTCGGGCTTATCGGAAATCCGGTTACCGCCAGGCACGCCAGCAGAAATACAAATGCAATTCTGGGATGCTCGAATACATAGCCGTGGAAGCGCGTCATCGATATGCTTCCCTCCAGTTTCTTCAATCGCATGAGTGTGGCTACACCCACCACGGCGAAAATGACAATGCCGCCAAGGTACATCAGGGTGTGATCGCGGGTCACGTGGTCGTTATACAGAATGGCGAGTGCCGTCCACATGTGGTTCATGATAATCAGACCCCATGCCACCACCGGGTTCTTACGCTCTGCAAATGACTTGAGCACAAATACCAATCCTATCAGCGACAGTGCTTCCGGTACATATCCCCGTATCACCTGCGGAATAAGCCCCTGGTGATACAGGCCGTACAGCGCGACCAGGAAGGTGAATGTAAAAAAAGCAACGACATGAAGTGGATTGAGCCGGTCGAACTTCTTTCCAACAATTTTCAATGGATTCCACAGAAAGCGATACATGATGCTATCCAGGTTCCATTCTTCAGACTCAGCATGTACAGTGAGTATTCGAATTTCCTTGGAAATGTATCTTCGATGGATGTGCTTGCGCGGCTTGAAATGATAAAACTGCTCGCGTATTAGGTAGCTCACCACCGATGGCGACACCAGTAGTTGATAGGTTCTTAGAAAAGCATTGCCCATAAAATGCAGCAGCGCCAGCGTACCCAGGCCGAGTGAAAGTTCGATAAAGATGAGGCCGATTTGTGAAACGGACGCGTAGGCGATTTGTGCTTTGACCGACGACTGCACGCGCGCCGATGTGGTGGCCACCAGGCTGGTGCAGAGACCGAGCACGCCAATAAGTATTCTGATAGAGATCTGGTGTTCCCAAAACGGGTAGGTACGCATGAGCAGAAAAATGCCGATGTGCACGGCGAGCGATCCGTAAAAATGGCGCTCGACGGTGTGGGGCCTTCCATGGCGCGCGCGAGCCAGTGTGAAAAGGGGAGTTGTGCCGACTTGGCTGCCGCTGCGATCAACAACATCAGCGAAATAAACACGCCCACCCACGTGTGGGTCTGCAACTGCGAATGTACAAGCTCATAGTTGTTGAGCTTCATGAACGTGATGTTCTCGTGCCACAGGTGATGGCTCATCCACATTACCAGGATGAGGCCGACGTCGGTGATGCGGTATATGGAAAATATTTTCACTGCGTTCCTCACCGGCAGATAGCGATCGCGGTAAAAGGCGATAAGCAAAAATGAAGAAATGCTCAGCATCTCCCAACCGATGAACAACGTTTCAAAATTCCCCGAGAAAATGATGAGCGTATAGGCCGAGAAAAAGAAAAGCACCGTGTTGAAGAATCGCTTGTATCCCGATTCGCGGTGCAGGTAGTAGCGGCTGTATATCATTACAAGAAACACGAGGAATGAACCTACAAAAAGATATACAGCCGTTATTTTGTCGAAATAGAAGTCGACAAGAAACTCGTAGCCATCGGTTTTGAAGATGGTGATCTCCTTCAGGTTGATGGCGTGGTAGCCTTGCGATATCCACGCGACGGCGAAGCCAGCAAACAGCGTAAACTGTAAACCGGCGGTGCCATAGGCGACCCACGAGATCAGGTTCTCCTGCTTCCTCGAGATCGCCAGGCTTATGAAGAAACCCACCAACGGTATGGCGATCATTATTTCTAATAGTTGTTGCATATAATAAGCAGTCTAGGCGATTTCAAATACGGGCAAGTTGTCACGATTTTTTCAAGCAGGGGTACCAGGTTGTCGATCATCGGCACAGACTTCTGTCGAAGTTCGTAAGGTACAAACCCACCGTCGTGAAATACGTGCAGTGAGTTGTCTTCCGGGTTTACTACAGCGAGGTGTACCCACTCCAGTTCGAACCACTGATACGTTTCGGGTGACCGCTGAATAGTGTGCAGCACCACGTCGGGTATGTGCTCCACCACCATAAGCAGTCGCACGGGGTCGTGCACTTCGATCATCTGGCTAGGCAGGCCTGGGCGCAGGTCGCCCTCGATGCCGTTGGCCACGCCGATGAGCCCCATCACGTTGTGAGGCAACTTCGTGCCCCGCGCCGAGTTTCTGATTATCGGTGCGCGAAAAGAAGTACTCGAGGTTGATGCCGCCGCACACCGGCGCCGCGGCTTTCAGAATATTGAACAGGTAGTTTCCTTCGGGGTCGACGCGGTAGTCGAACGAGTTGAGAAAAGCGCGCCGGTCCAGGAAGAGGTTTCGCGTCAGGTGGCGCCGCCCAACAATGCATAGGGCATTGGTGGCGTGATTGAGTTCGGGCCGTGGCTCGAACAATGATACTGAGCGGCGTTGCACTTTCCGGTAGACGGAGGCAAGGTCTCTTGCAGGATTTATAGAATAAAACCGGCGCGCACGCTCTCGTGCGTTTTCACGCAGTGCCTTTTGAAAGACTTGCTCATGTGCCTGGAATCGTCCGAGGTTTTCGGGCGTCAGCGATTGCTCGTCGTAAAACGCCACCTCGTCGCGGGTCGTGTCGTGCAAGCCACCGACGAATTGAACGTGACCGGGTATGTCGATGCCCCGGTCGCGCAGCGCCGTGCGCACTTCCGGATGGTTGGCCATGTAACAGATTACACGGGCGTTTACCGATCCGGGTCGTCCTGAACAAGCGCCACAATCGTAGGCTGCATAATGCGGGTTGTTAATGCTGCTGGACCCATGACTTACCACATATACGACAGGCGCAAAGTCTTTCACCAGTCCAATGCTCTTGAGCAGGCTTTCCACGCGCTGCACCATCTCCGGTAGTGTGAAGCCCACCTGCAGACCGTTCTCCAGGTGTTGCGGATCATTGCACTCAATGGTGAGTGAAGATTGTTTGTCCATGTGATTGAACGAACTCGACGTGGCGGGACTCATTCGCGGCTTGAAGATGTTGAGGAACAGCCGCAGTGCAGACCACAGGCCGAGTGTCTGCGTGATGAGCCATCCCCTGAACAGCGTTTGGGCCAGTTTGTTGAAGTGCGCGTCTTTTTTGTGCTTGTCTTTCCTGGACTCCTCTTTGATCAGAAACTTTGGTGTAACAGGGGCAGGGCATAGTTTCGTGTAGAACTTTCCGCTCTGCGGTTTGAAAAAGAATTCGACGCTGAAGAAGCCAGGCGTACCAAAGGTTTCACAATTGGGGTCTGCCGTTTCGAGGTAATGGCGCAGCGAGTATTCGCGGTCGTCTATGCAGAACATGGCCTGGAAGCTTTTGTCCACCACGTTTTTGCCGGCATGCACCGAC
>JAAURZ010000461.1 GCA_012031955.1 Bacteroidia bacterium | reverse complement strand
CGCTGCCGCTAGCTTCAGGGTCGTGCCCGACGGCCGATTCGACTACCTTGGCTTTCGGTGCGTTCGAGGTTATCAAGTTCCACCGACTCCACATTGGGCGGCTCCACCTTGGCGACACTCCGCATGTATAGCACAACGCCAATCGCTATCACAATGAGCACGGCCAGCAACGTGCCGAGGATCTTCAGTATAACACGGACAGCACGCTTCATATCTTCATCTCTTTCTCGGCGCTGGGCACGGGCGCTTCTCCATGTATTCGTCCGATGAGATAGTCGAGGCCTAGTATCTCGGAGCAGGTGAGCACGGCACTCACGGTAACGCCCATCACGCCGTGGAGGTTCAGGTTCTGCCCGGTTAAATAAAGGTTGGGTACTTTTGTGCGAGGCGATAGCAGTGTCTTCATGGGATCGCGGTAGTCCTTGAGGTAACCGTAGAGGTTGCCATCGTCGGTGCCCACATAATCGCGGAAGGTGAGCGGCGTAGCCACATAGTATGATTCAATGGCGTCTTTAAGCCCGGGAAAGCGCTTGTCGGCAGCGTCGATCAGCTTCTCCGCCCACGCCTGCTTGAAGGCCTCATAGTCGTCGCCGCGAAATTGTTCTTTCGATTCGATGTTGTAGGTATTCTCCCACTTCTTCACGTCGTTGTAGTGCATGTAGGTCATCAGCGTGACGCCGTTGCAGTAGGCCGGATTTTTTTCAGAGCGCGAGTAAAAGATCGCCAGCCCGCGTGGCCAGTTGCCGGGCGTGTATTCCACCATCGACCAGGCGTCGTCATTGGTGAAATAGTAGTAGTTTGAGTTTACGTAAGGGAAGGTGTCTTTCTTCACCACCGCGTTGAGGTAGAAAGAAGAGATGGAGTTCTCGATGCCGCTCAACCTGTTGCGATAGGCCTTCTTGATGAGGTCGCTTTCGGTGATCTCCATTGTCTTGGCAGGATGCAGGTTGCTAATGAACCGTTTACCGTAGTAGCGCTGCCCGTCTTCGGTCTGCGCGTACTGCAGCAGGCCGTCTTCTTCCTTCAGCAGGCTGACCCTCGCATATTTGATGATCTCACCTCCCCTGCTCGTGATCTCCCTTGCCAGGTGGCGCGCAATCTGCGAACCACCTTCCTTGAACCTGTACGAGCTGAGGATGTAACTGTTCAGCACCAGCGCGTGCACGTAGAGTGGCGTCTGGTAGGGCATGCCCGCATACAGCATCGTGGAACCCGCCAGCACATTTTGCAGCCGCTTGTTGGTGGTGATAGACTCGATGAATGTACGGGTATCCCATTCGAGCACCGACAGCTTGTCGAAATAGTCGCCGTTGCGAAGGTTGTAAAGCGGAAACTTCTCGCAAATGAATTTGAGCGTATCGCAGTACTTGTGCAGCGCCGCCTCTTCGTCGGGGAAGTCGTCGAGCAGGTTTTTGATGAACCTGTCGTAGCCCTGGGCGTGGCGGTAAGTTTTGGGATCGCCTTCGAACATAATACCGTCAAAGCAGTCCTCGTCGAGTTTATGGATCTTGAGTTTGTCCATAATGCCGAGGTAGCGAAATAGCTTGTTAAGCGTTTGCCCTTCGTCGAGCGCACCCACATAGTGGACGCCGGAATCGAAAATAACTTTCTTGCGAACGAAGGTCTGCAACGTGCCGCCTATCTGTTTGTTCTTTTCCAGGATGCACACTTTGTAGCCCTCCTTGGCGAGAATAACGCCGCAGGCAAGTCCCCCCAATCCGCTTCCTACTATAACAACATCGTATTCTTTCATGCGTCAATATTGATTTCTATGGACAGATGTTGTATCCATGCCTGATTATCATCCCTTGGGTCTGCCCAGCTGACGGACATTTCATAGCTGCTAAGAAGCTGTTGGTTTCTCCACTACAAAAATAACATTCGACGTGAATTTCGTATCGTCAATTTTACGAACCGACAGGCCCAACCGGTGGGCTATCTGTTCAATGGCGCCGCCGGACATAAAGTGAAGTTCATGCACCGACTTGTTGAAGCGCAGGATTTTGACCGAAAACAACTCGGAGAGTTGGGTGCCCTTGTGTCGCTCCTTTTCATCCTTGTTGCCTTCCCGCACAATCACCTTGCCGCCGGGCTTCACCGCGCGGCATGCGTTGGTGAGCACCGCTTCCTGCTGGGCGGGCGTGAGGTAGTGCAGCACGTCGGCGATCACGATCGCGTCATAATTGTCTTCGATCGCCAGCGTCGTCACGTCGGCAGCTTCAAATGTGAGCCTTTGCGTTCGCCCGAAGCCATGCAGCGCCGTGTTAACCTTGTCTTCGTCGTAGTCCACACCTTTGATCACGCGTTGGTCCGACAGGTAGAAGAGCATGTAGCAGAGAAAGCCGTAGCCACAACCAAGGTCAAGCACGCGGGCATTGTGCGGTATGAGGGCATGAAAGGGTTCGTAGTTTTTCTCCAGCGACATTTTCACACGCATGTACCACTCCAGCACGGGCCCTTTGTACAGAAAGTTGGCGATCACTTTGTACCGGTTGCCTTTGGGTGTCCTGCTCTCTCTGTCAAATTCTTCAAACGCCTGGCGGAAGTATCGGCCCACATACTTTGCCCGCTCGGCATAGGTAGTGCCCATCGACATATCGCCGGGCATGATACGCGGCAGGAACTTGAGCGTCATGGTGGCGTCGTTGATGTAGAATTCACCTTTGCGGATGGTGTCGCCTGTGCCATGGAGCATCAGGGGTTGAATGGGAAGGTTCAGTTTTTCCGCAATAAAGAACGCGCCCTTGTGAAAGCGCCTCATGCGGCCGTCGGGTGAGCGTGTACCTTCGGGGAACACCAATACCGAGTAGCCTTCGGACACGCGCTGCCGCAGTTGCTCCACGCTTTGGTCGGCGCCCTCCATCACCGGGTAGTAGTCGGCCAGCCGCACCACGCCGCCAAACACGGGCGAGTTCCACACCCAGCGGTTGGTGAGCAGGATGATCCTCGGATGCAGCATGGTGGTGACGAGTATGTCGAGGAACGACTGGTGGTTGCACACGATCACACTGGCAGAATCAAAACGACCCTTCGCGCCGATCACTTGTTTCTTCACGTTGGCCATCACGTATACGAGCGACCGGGTAAAGACGCTGATGAGGGTGTGATACACAAGACGCATGCGTTTCCGCGAAAGCGGGATCAATTTAATAAGGATGAATCCCAACAGGGTAAGTACAAACGATCCGAACACAAAGTAGAGGAAAGCAATTACCGTTTTGACGACGCCCCACAACGTCATGGGTGCATAACCTTTGTCAACACGCCGCTGGATGAAAAGGTGAAAGAGAAATGGCTCGATGGTTTGCGCCATCACGAACACGCTCACGATGCCGATGATGGAGATGGCGGCGATCGATTTAAGCGCAGGATGCTGCGCGAAGACGAGTTCATGAAGGCAGGTCGAGCTCGTCTAACGACGAGAGCCGCCGCATGCTCGACGTCGTCGAACACGTAGGACGTGGTCTGATAGATC
>JAAURZ010000460.1 GCA_012031955.1 Bacteroidia bacterium | reverse complement strand
GTGCATCGGCGCGAATGGGTACCTCGAAACAAATGCTCTACCTTGATGGCGAGCCGATGCTGGCACGAGCAGCGCGAATCGCAGTAGCGGTTAGCGGCACCAATGCGGTAGTCGTGCTCGGCGCAAACGCCGATAATCACATCGAGTGCCTCAGGAACATTTCAATTGGAACTGTAATCAACACCTCGTGGAGTAGCGGAATGGGGGCGTCCATCAAGCAAGGCATGCGATGGATTATGGAACACAGGCCTGCTACTTCCGCGGCACTTATAATGGTATGCGACCAACCTGCGGTATCGGACAGTCACCTGCGCGCGCTGATTGTCCGGCACAGCGGGCCCGGCACACCAGTAGTTGCCTCCGCGTACGCAGGCACAATCGGCGTACCGGCTCTTTTTGACAACACACTTTTTGGTGAGCTGTTGAGTTTGCCCGATGCGGAAGGCGCCAAGGCCATCATCATGCGTCACCGCGACCAGGCCACAGCCGTATCGCTGCCGGGAGGCGAAATCGACCTGGACACGAGGCACGACTACGAGCAATACGTTGGAAAATAAAAAAAGCCATTCCGCGAAGAATGGCTTTGGGATTTTTGCAACGACAAAGTCGCTATACCTTAATCTCTACGTCCACACCACTGGGCAGTTCGAGCTTCATCAAAGCATCAACCGTCTTGGCGCTGTTAGAGTAGATGTCAACCAGGCGCTTGAAAGTACAAAGCTGGAATTGCTCACGTGACTTTTTGTTCACGTGGGGTGAACGCAGGACGGTAAATTTTTCCTTTTCGGTAGGAAGCGGAATGGGACCGCTCACTACGGCGCCGGTAGCCTTCACAGCTCTTACGATCTTTTCAGAAGATTTGTCCACAAGGTTGTGGTCGTAAGACTTTAGTTTGATCCTGATTTTTTGATTCATATGTTCTTTGTTCAGTCCTGCCACCTGCAGGTCTATTGTTCCAAATTATTTAGCCATTGCGGCGCCCTTTACATCTTCGATCACTTTCTCGGCCAGGTTCTTAGGAACAGGGCTATAATGTGAAAAAGTCAACGAAGCAGAAGCGCGGCCTGATGTAATGGTGCGCAAGTCAGTCACATAACCGAAAAGCTCAGACAGCGGCACATCGGCCTTGATCACTTGTGCGCCTGCGCGCGTATCCATGCCTTTCATGATTCCACGTCGTCTGTTCAAGTCGCCTGTTACGGAGCCGGTAAATTCATCGGGTGTAAGCACCTCGACAGCCATCACGGGCTCAAGCAACTGCGGGCCACACTTGTTGGCCGCTTCTCTGAAGCCAATGCGTGCCGCCAATTCGAACGACAGCGAGTCGGAGTCCACATCATGGTAGGAACCGTGGAAGAGTCTCACTTTCATTGAATCGATCGGGAAGCCGGCGAGCGGGCCGTTAACCATCGCTGATTCAAAGCCTTTTTGTACAGGCTGAATGAATTCGCGCGGAATTGCACCACCCACTATGTCGTTGATAAACTCAAGAACCTTCCTTGCCGTCGTCGCGAGGACCAAGCTCGAACACAATGTCGGCAAATTTACCACGACCGCCAGTCTGCTTCTTGTACACTTCCTTGTGTTCAACAGAAGTAGTAAGCGCTTCTTTGTATGCCACCTGGGGGGCACCCTGATTGATCTCCACCTTGAACTCGCGTTTGAGGCGGTCGATGATGATCTCTAGGTGCAATTCGCCCATACCACGGAGGATGGTTTGCCCAGTCTCCTGGTCGGTATTTACACGGAGCGTGGGATCTTCTTCAACAAGTTTGGCAATCGCCATACCCAGCTTATCCACATCCGCTTGTTTCTTAGGTTCTATAGCATAACCAATCACGGGCTCAGGGAACACCATTGATTCAAGAACCACCCTGCGTTTTTCATCGCAGAGCGTATCACCTGTTTTGATATCCTTGAAGCCTACGACCGCGCCTATATCGCCGGCCGACAGTCGGTCGATTTGGTTTTGCTTGTTGGCGTGCATCTGGAACACGCGTGATATCCGTTCCTTGTTGTTCGAACGTGTGTTGTACACGTAAGAACCCGAGTCAAGGCCGCCGGAATACGCACGGATGAAGCAAAGACGACCTACGAATGGGTCAGTTGCTATCTTGAACGCCAGCGCAGCAAAAGGTTCGGTTTCAACGGGCCTGATAATCACTTCAGCGTCTGTGTCGGGATCTTTGCCAATGATATTGTCCTTGTCCAACGGTGACGGAAGGAGTTCCATCACAAAGTCGAGCATGGTCTGCACACCTTTGTTTTTGAAAGAAGATCCGCACACCATCGGAACTACCTTCATGCCGATGGTAGCCTCGCGCAATGCCTTGATGATCTCTTCGGTGGTAATTGAGTTAGGATCAACGAAGTACTTTTCGATGAGTGTCTCATCCACTTCAGCTACTGCTTCCAGGAGCTTTTCCCTGTATTCTTTAGCTTCTTCCAGCATGTCATCGGGAATGGGAATCTCAGTAAAGGTCATGCCTTTATCTTCTTCGTTCCAGATGATACCTCTGTTATTGATCAGGTCGACCACGCCTTTGAAATTCTCCTCAGCGCCGATGGGCAGTTGAAGAGCTACAGCGCGGCTGCCGAGTTTTCCTTTACCTGTTTGCAGACATTCAGAAAGTCGGCACCGGCACGGTCCATTTTGTTAACAAACCCGATGCGCGCCACCTTGTAGTTATCGGCAAGGCGCCAGTTGGTTTCCGACTGTGGTTCCACGCCATCGACGGCGCTGAACAGGAACACGAGGCCATCCAGCACGCGAAGTGAGCGATTCACCTCCACAGTGAAGTCCACGTGACCAGGCGTGTCAATAATGTTGACGTGATACTTATTTCCTTTGTAGTTCCAATACACAGTGGTAGCAGCTGACGTGATGGTGATACCACGTTCTTGTTCTTGCTCCATCCAGTCCATGGTAGCAGCACCGTCATGCACCTCACCAATTTTGTGATTCACACCGGCATAGTAAAGAATACGTTCAGTAGTTGTAGTCTTACCAGCGTCGATGTGCGCGGCGATACCAATATTTCTTGTGAATTTTAAGTCGCGTGCCATTCTACAGTCTTCCTCCGATTAGAATCTAAAGTGTGAGAAGGCCTTGTTGGCCTCCGCCATTCTGTGCGTATCGTCTTTTTTCTTCATGGCAGCACCTTCGCCTTTTGATGCGGCGATGATCTCTGCCGCCAGCTTATCTTTCATGGTCTTTTCTCCACGCAGGCGAGAATAGTCGATCAACCACTTTATGCTCAGGTTAATCCGGCGCTCAGGGCGGATCTCCACCGGCACCTGGAAAGTAGCACCACCCACGCGACGGCTTTTTACTTCAACCGCCGGCATAAGGTTGTTCATGGCGCGTTTCCATACTTCCAATCCGCTTTCGCCGATCTTTTTTCCACTTGCTCAACGGCATCGTAGAATATGGTGTACGACGTGCTCTTCTTTCCCTCGTTCATGAGGTAGTTAACGA
>JAAURZ010000459.1 GCA_012031955.1 Bacteroidia bacterium | reverse complement strand
GTTGTACGCTGAAGAGCAACGCATGGGAACGGTGTTCATCGTTTTTGCTTCGCTGGCAATTGTCATTGCCTGCCTGGGTCTCGCTCGGGCTGGTAGCCTTCTCGGCAGCGCAGAAGACAAAGGAGATCGGGATACGCAAAGTACTGGGCGCTACC
This sequence comes from Bacteroidia bacterium, assembly GCA_012031955.1. The sequence continues at coordinate 3,323 of JAAURZ010000459.1, read as the reverse complement.
GAGGCAAGCATCGTTATACTCATTACCAGAGAGTTTGTAAAGCTGGTGCTTGTAGCCATCGTTGTGGGTATTCCCGTCGCCTACTTCATCATGCAAGCGTGGCTGAGCGACTTTGCTTACCGTGTGGACATCGGGGCAGCTAACATCGCGCTGGCGTCTTTGGTCTGTATACTTATCGCGTTCGGCACGGCCAGCTTCCAGGCCATCAAGGCTGCATTTATCAACCCGGCACATACACTGCGCAACGAGTAGCGCATCGCACGTTGGGGTATGGCGGATGTAAACACAACTTTGTATTTTACATCCGCTAACCTGAACACTATGAAGACACTGCTCGTCACCTGTTTTGTACTGCTCGCCATGCGTGCGCCTTGCCAGACCAGCGAATTGCAGCAAGCCTATTCGCAGGGCATGCAGGCGTACAAAGACGGCGACTATAAGACATTCTACAGCGCCATCATGAAGGCGCACGAATTCATCCTTATCACCAGGGCATCCTTTACCAGGCCGGCATAGCAGCGGCACTCAACAACAAGCCAGACGAGGCCGTCGGCTACCTGAAAAAGCCGTGCTCATACAAAACGATTTTAACCTCGACGTGCCCGACTTGCAAACGCTAAGCGCGCGCAACGACTTTAAGTCGCTGAAAAACTACAGGAGGAATACCGCAAACCCATCCTTTCTTCCGACACGCTGTTTACATTGAAAGACCGCGGCCTGCACGTAGAAGGTGTATGCATGGGCGAAGCGCAGGGTGTGTACTACGCGGCCTGCCTGCACGGCAAAAAGATAGTACGAATCGAAAATGGCGTTGCCAAAGATTTTGTCACTGCGGCGCAAGGCGGTATGGGACCGGTGTTCAGCGTCCGTGTGGACGCGAAGAAAAAAGTTCTCTGGGCCGCCTCGTCTCCGATGCCCGACTTCAACGATACCACGTCGCCGCGTGCAGCCGTTTACAAATACGACATCAAAACTGGCAAACTACTGGCGAAATATGAACCCGCCGACCAGTCGAAGACGTATGTGCTGGGCGATATGGCGTTGAACAGCAAAGGAGAAGTGTATGTGTCAGATTCAAAAAACAGTTTCATTTTCAGAGTGGATGAATCTAAAAAGGTACTGGAACAATTCTACTCCGATGAGCAGTTTTGGAACATTCAGGGCATTACATTCAGTGGCGACGACAAGTATCTGTATGTTGCCGATTACATCAAAGGAATTTTCCGGCTGGAGGTAAAGCCACGCTATCTCACGCAACTTGAATGCAAGCTCGATGTGTCGCTGAAAGGAATCGACGGTCTGTTGTTTTATGAGAACAGTTTGATCGCCATCCAAAATGGAGTGAAACCGCTTCGCGTGACGCGGCTGACGTTGACTAAAACCGGTGACTCGGTTGTAGGATTTACCCTTCTCGAAAGCAACCACCCGGCATTTAACGAACCAACCAACGGCGCCATCGCGGGCAACCATCTCGTGTACGTGGCCAACAGCCAGTGGTCGGGGTACGACAATCAGAACCAACCCAAACCTGACACTCAACTCCAGGATATTGTGGTGTTGCGACTACTGTTGGAATGACTCACTTCCTTCGCTTATAAGTAAAGTCATAGTTGGTATTCCACGTCTTGCCATCCGCCGACGTTTCATGCACTTGTCTTACCTGGTCGGGGCCTTCGTTGTAGAAATAAAAATGGACGAAGCTTTTCCCGGAAGGGGTGTCTTGTTCAAATTCAAATCGCATCGCGCCATCGCGGTACTCGCCATCTGTGAACTCCTGTACGTTAACGCCTGACGATCCCACCCACACTTGTTTCCACTTGCCTGTGGCCGGATCAACGAAGTTCATGCTCTTGCCTGAAAACGGAATGTTGCCCGCCGAGGTCCAGTTTTCGAGTATCATGCACCCGCCGGAAGCCTGGTCGATACGGCTGTGGCCCGCCAGGTTGGTGGTGCCGGTAACGTAAGCATCCCACTCTCCTATCCAAAAATCGAACTGCCGGGTCTGCGCAATTTTCAGGCATGGCTGCGCATTCTCAAACGCGCGTGCTTTGTACATATCATACCCGTCGGCCTGGCGCAGGTTGGCGAAGTCGGCATGCGACTCCAGCTCGTTCACAGCGGCATAACCGAGCTGTAGCGCGCTGTCAAGGCTCACCTTGCTCTCCGCAACCTGATTGGCGGCAGAGTAAATTTTCGCCAGGCGCACGTACACCGCTTGGCGTAGCGCCGGTGCGGCCTGCTGCTTGAGCGCTTGTACATAACATGACACCGCTTTTTTCGACTGCGCTGCATTTTGGTAACTCACGCCCAGTCTGAACCAGGCTTGCGCATCGCCGGGAGATTTCTTGAACACGGCTTCGTACATCGAAATGGCCGGTTGCCATTGTTGACTTTGAAAGAGCGAATCGGCAAGCTTAAGGGTTGGTGTTTGCTTTTTTGTTTGGGCCGAAGCTGCACATATCATGAGCAGCAGGCATAATGTTGGTAGGGGTGTTCTCATAGAGGTTTAGGTAAAGACCATTGAAATTACACTTTTCGAGGCTCGGCGTCATCACCCAAGCGGTACGATTTTGCGCGGGCGAATTCTGCTTGTGACTTTGCAGAATAGTTCGCATTATTAGCACAACAACGGCTGACTGCATGTTTGAGGATGAAATCCGTGAAGAGTACGAAATCCTGCAACGATCGCGCAAGGACACCCGGGCATTCGGGACCTTGTACGAGAAGTACTTCGACAGGATATTCAACTTCATCTACCGCCAAACTGACGACGAGGACCTGACGGCCGACCTGGCCTCCCAAACATTTCTGAATGCCTTAAAGAATGTGGAGAAATTTGAATTCCGGGGCGTGCCTGTGTCTGCCTGGCTGTATCGCATCGCCACCAACGAGGTGAACAAGCATTACCGTAAACAGAAGCGCGACCGCGTGTTCAGCATAGAAGAATTGAAGGTGCGGGAACTGATGGACCAGGCCGAAGATGGCTGGGACGACGAGCAAGTGAAACAACTGATCGGGTTTATGCGTGAACTTCCCACAGACATGCTGGAGGTACTTGAACTGCGGTTTTTTGAGGACAAAGATTTCAAAGAGATAGCCTTCATTTTGTCCATTACCGAAAGTGGCGCCAAAATGCGTACTTATCGGGCGTTAGACAGGCTGCGTAGGCGATTTAATCTGAAGATAAAGTACGATGGGAAGGAATGAAATACGATTGCGTCGTCAGCAGATGACCTCCGGACGGATTGCCCGCCATCGGAACTTCGGAGATTTGCTCTCGCGCCACGAGCGCGAGCAGCGCATCAAAAGATGACGACGCATGG
>JAAURZ010000458.1 GCA_012031955.1 Bacteroidia bacterium | reverse complement strand
AGAAAGTGAGGAAGAAGAATCTTGAAAAAGATCATTGAGTGGGTAACTTCTGAAGTGGTCGTTACTGTCAATTACCCGGACTGCACTGCGGAAGCTGTCGATGCAGCGGTGCAGATGGCAGGTCGCTAACGATCCATCCAATAAAGTAGCGTTAATATTAGCGGGTGAATTTAAAGGCTTCATAACGCTTTTGTAAACATCAAGTCATTCCTAAACCCTAAGTTGTTAAAGTAATTTTTAGCAAGTATGTCGGGTAAGAGATACGCTCGCGTGTTGGTGGTTGACGACGATAGAGACATTTTGGACCTGCTGTCCTATAACCTCGAAAAAGAAGGACTGAAGGTGAAAACACTTGACGACAGCGCGCAGGCGCTGACGATCGCGGACAAGTTTCGCCCCGACCTGATCATTCTCGATATCATGATGCCTCATCCCAATGGCATCGAGATATGCAGGGACCTGAGGCGTTCACATCGGTTTGAGGACACGTACATTTTCTTTCTAACAGCAAAATCGGAAAGCTACTACCGCCAAGCCGCGCTCGATACCGGTGGCGACGACTTTATCGAAAAGGTAGTCGGCTTGCGCGCGCTCACACACAAGGTGAGTTCGGTGCTCAAGAATCAGTTTGTCATCAAGAAGAGAATTCCGGAGTTGAGGATCGGCAACATCACAATAAGCAGGAAAAGCAATTCGGTACGCGTAGGCGTTCATGAAATTCCGTTGAGTAAACCTGAGTTTGAATTGTTGTTTTTCTTCGCTCAAAACCCCAACAAAACGATCACGTTAAGTAACCTGCTTCATAATATCTGGGGCTCGGAGACATACCTTTTCGACAGCTCGATAGATGCGTACATCAGGAATCTTTCGAAAAAGCTCGGTGTGAAATTGATTGAGGAAGTGGGAATCGGGAAGTTCAAGCTTTTTGCCAAATGAAAAGAGGGCGCTCGTGGCGCCCTCTTTTCATGATCACAATCAGTGTGACTTAGTGGATAATCAATTTGAACTCAACCCTCCGGTTTCGCCGTCTGCCTTCCTCCGTGCTATTAGATACCACCGGGCTTGTCTGGCCTCTACCTTCAACAAAGATTCGGTCGGAGGGAACGCCCCGTGTTACAAGGGCTTGTTTTACAGCAAGCGCCCTTTGCATGGAAAGATTCTGGTTGTAAGATTCGCTACCTACGTTGCAGGTGTGACCGGTTATACGCAGGTCGTATTCGGGGTGGGCCTTGAGTGTGGCAACCATCGCAGCTAAAAATGGCGCCGAGTTCTCAGTGAGTTCAGAACTGTTCAACTTGAATTGAATCTTTTGCTCGAACAAGTTCTTTTCGTCAGCAGTGAGTGGCGCTGGTCCTTTGGCATCAGCCCTCTCGGATACGGCCGCTGAATCGACGACAAGAACAGCGGCATTTTCGGTGTGTGTTTCGACAGGTGTCACTTGCGCGGGTTCCTCATCGACTTGGCCTTGGTCTTTGGCGTCCGGATTTCCGTCATCATCAGTCGCATTGGTTTCCATTTTGTTCGGTGTGCCGGCTGGTGTTGTGGTTGACGCGACGCGCTTTGTGGCGACGGGTTTGGGGCCTACCTTCAGCGACAGAATAACCTCGAATGCGTTGGTAATTTGTACGGTGGACTGCTTGGTGGCTAGCGGCAGGTCGTAGGCAAACCCGAGGACAAACTTGGGAAGGTTTATGTCGAGTGACAGTATCGATGTCTTGTTGTTGCAGTACCATGCACTTAAGGCAATCGCGCTTTCTGTTGCATAGCCAGCTGATCCACTAAGAAAGTTGTATTGGAATCGAGGACCCGCAGAAATTTTGTCCCTGTTGCCTTCATGAATCCACCTAACGTTTGGAATGATTTCAAGATTGCTACGCTCGTACACCCGTATGCCTGCAGTAGTGGTATACCGGATGGGCATGCTGTAGTCGCTGTCGGTGAGGAAGGAATAATTCGGGCGGTTGATGTTGCTGCCAGCCACGCCTAAGTAACCGACCCGGTGGCCTGCATCGTCGTAGAAGTGGGTCATGAAGCCTGCGTTCACTTGAAATGCATTAGCTTGTCCGGCACCCAGGTTTTCGCCGATTGGAATAGACGGATCATACCCAAGCGGCCCATATTGATTGTTAGTTGTTACATCTGATAGATTGATGTTCGAGAACGTGTAGGCGCCCTGCATGCCGAAGCTGAAAATGCTTTTTTTACTCATGTTCAGGTTATAGGCGAACGTTGCCATAACTTGCGTGGACCGGAGCATATCGTTGGCGCCGGACCTGTCGTGCATGACAGCAAGGCCCCAGGCGCCAAGTTGCCGGTTTCCAATCGACGAGAACATCGGCTTTATGTAGCCAATCCCACCGGTCTTGTAGCCGAAACCAGAGCCCAAACTCTGTTGCCGGTACATGATTGATAACTGGGTCTGGTCGACCATGCCGATGCTGGCCGGATTGGTGAGACTCGGCGTCAGATCAAATTGACTGAATGTTCCGATTTGTGAAAATGCCGTGAGCGAGGTGCTCACAACGGCGAGCGTCAGGATTGTACCAAAACCTAACGCCTTAAAGCGTGTCGTGTTAATGTGTTTCATAATACTTGCGTTCAAATCCATTTGTGAGGATGTTCTCCTCGACTTTTTTACTTTACCTATAAAATTGATTAAATGGACTTCGCACTTGAATTCGTGCTTGCTAACAGGATGAGAGCAACAAAAAAATTGCTCAATGGGCCCGCGCAAATGACATTCCAAGTAAAGCCAACTGTGCGGTTTTAAGAAAAAGGAAAGCCAATAATTCACTTTCAAAGGGCACCTTGAGAATGAAGCGGTTGCGAAACATGGAGGCACAGCAGATAGGTGCAATAGTCGATATGTCGCGACATGACGCGAAATCCCGTGATCGAAAGTGTCCTTTCCTGGTCTTGGCGTGATTGCCAAATTTCCATTACATTACAATCCTAATCCTGATGTCTTGAAAATGTCAAGTAGTCCCGCCCGGCCCTATCTGAGTGTTGAAAAAATTGCAGCGTGGTTATTCGTGGCTGGCGTCATTGTGGTATCGCTCATTTACTTCAGCGACTTCCTCCAGCCGTTTGTGGTGGCCATGATGGTCTGGTATTTCATCTACATCTTGAAGGAGTTTGCCGGTCGGATCCAGATTAGAGGAAAGCGCCTCCCGGAATGGCTCCTTACAACGCTCGCTTTTATTGTCATTGTGCTGGCCACATTTGGCGTCGTGGAGATGGTGACGTACAACCTGGAGTTGATCATTATTCGGTTTCCTGCTTACATAGACAGCTCCCGAACGCTTCTCGAGAGCGTCCGCACCATTGATGGCTTCGAGATGGTACAAGAACGTTTCATCGGCAGGATTGAAGATTTTGATTTCAAACCCATGCTCACGTCGTTGCTGAATGGGTTGTCGGGTATTGCCGGAAACATTTTCATGATTATTATCTACGTCGGCTTCATGCTGGCGGAAGAAAAGG
>JAAURZ010000457.1 GCA_012031955.1 Bacteroidia bacterium | reverse complement strand
TTTCTACTGCGCAACACAACGAAAGCAAATGTGTGTGATACCGCGCTTCACCATGCAGACCCATTGTCGCCCCGGCAGCAGGTCGCACTGCTTATCAGTTTATGCAAGGCTCATCCTTACGACCACACGTGTGCGATCTACTTCGGTCGCACTGCCGTTCGTTTAAGCAATCGTTTTAAACTCGACTCGCTTTCTATAATAAGTTTGCTCGCTCTTGGCAACGCTTACCTCGCCTCTTCAGGTTTTGACTCTGCGCTACTTTCATTCAACCAAAGTTTACGCAAGAGCCAGCCGAGTAAAAATGATTCAGTCGTGGCTGCAGGTTTGCAGGGGATTGGCGCCGCCTACCTGGGGATGGGCGACTATGCCAATGCGTTACAGTTTCTAATGAAAGCGCTTACGCTGCAACAGAAAGAAGCATTGTCACCCGGCCGCACACTCGTTATGATAGGCCGTGTGCACTGCGAACTCAACGACCATGCGGCGGCACTTCGGTACCTGTTTGAGTCACTCCAAGTGACGGAGGCCAGGCACGATGTAATCGCCATGTCGTTGGCCTACAATCAGATTGAAATCGTATATCGTGGAATGGGCGACCTGGTGAAAGCCACAGAAATGCGGGCCAAAGCGATAAGCATCGACCGAAAACTCAACGACCGGATCCGGCTTGCGATTGACTACAATAGCCTGGGGGAGCTTCACCTGGCGAAAGGTGACATAGACAGCGCGATACAATGGCTGCAGCATTCTATTCAGATCAACAGCGAACTCAACAATGAGGGCGGACAGGCTTTTGCGTACTACATCATGAGCAAAGCCTTTCAGCAAAGGCGTGAGTACCTGCGTGCCGATTCTGTTGGCAGGGTCGGTTACAAACTGGCCTGTCGTGCAAAGGCGCAGCAAACCAAAATGAAAGCGCTTTACATGCTGTACTCTGTAAACAAAAGCATGGGAAGAGTCGCCGAAGCATTGGAATACCATGAGCGATATGGGCTTACTAAAGACTCGGTGCTCAACGCCGACAATGCGCGTAGTATCGCCCGGTTAGAATACAAACATCAGGCGCGGCAGCGGCAGGCCGAAAATGAATTGTTGCGACTGCGGTCGTTCGGCCAGGCGGCAACCATATCCAAACAGCGCAACCAGTTGTTCATAGTAATACCTGGCATGGTACTCTTGCTCCTGCTGGTTATGTTGTCGCACATTACGTTTCGCGTAAAGCGGAAGGCCAACAAGATGCTGCATGAAAAAACAACGAGATAAGGGCGCAGAATGAAGAGTTGCTGCAAACGCTGGATCAGTTGAAGAGTGCGCAGGCGCACCTCGTCCAATCCGAAAAAATGGCGTCGCTGGGTATGCTTACGGCCGGCATTGCCCACGAGATAAACAATCCCGTCACATTTATTGCAGGTGGCGTACAGGCGCTGGAACAAACTATCGACGAAATGCTCGATGATCGCAAAAACCTTAGCCGGCAGGACCTTCGTCACGAAATGGACGATTTGTTCAAGAGCATTAAAGTGGGCGTAAAGCGAACGACGGACATTGTGCGCGACCTCAAGTCGTTCGCGCGGTCGGATGAAAAGATCAAGACCAACGTGAATGTGAATGATTGCGTCACCACTACCCTTACAATCCTGAACACAAAGATTCGCGACACGGTTACGGTAGAAAAAGAACTGACTGGCGGCCTGATCGTGAATGGATACATCGGGCAGATCAACCAAGTGCTGCTCAATATTATTGATAATGCGATATACGCCGCCACGCGTACAGACAGGACTCCGAAAATCGTCATCACAACCAGCCGGGAAAAAGATCATGTGTTAGTTCGCATCGGCGACAATGGCTACGGTATACCCGAACACATCAAGAACAACATCTTCGATCCGTTTTTCACAACCAAAGGTGTGGGTGAAGGCACCGGCCTCGGCATGACTATTTCCTACAACATCATCACCAGCCTTGGTGGCGGCATCACCTTCCAATCGTCGGAGAACGGTACTGATTTCTTCGTCACCATACCGCTCGTAACCGAAGAAGACGACACCAAAAATTCCGCCTGACTTTTCGGGGCCAGTTTTTGGCATCAAGACTGGAAATTTGATTTTCTTTGTGTGAACGTATCTCTCACATGCGCACGACGTTTTTATTCCTCATCCTTTGCTTCTTTTTCTTCACTGCCTGCGACAAAAGGAAGCATGAAGGCAACTGGTACAAAGGGAACCTGCATACACACACTTTCTGGAGTGATGGCGACGAGTATCCTGAGATGGTACTTAAGTGGTACCAGGAGCACGGTTACAATTTTGTCGCGCTGTCCGATCACAATACGATTTCGAATGGAGAGAAGTGGATTGTTGTTCCGAAGAGCGCTTTGTATGAAAAGGGCTTCGCCGACTACGTAAATCGTTTTGGTGCTGATTGGGTCGAATACAAGACGGATACCGGGAGGACGCAAGTTAAACTGAAAACTTTCAATCAGTATCGCGACAAAATGTTGGGTGAAAACTTCCTGATCATTCATTCGGAAGAAATATCGGATCAGTTTATGGGTGCGCCCATCCACATGAACGTGTCCAATATACAAGAGCTGGTTGTTCCGCCAGGCGGCAACAGCCCGACGGAAGTGATGCAAAACATTGTGGACCTTGTATTGGAACAACGCGAGAGCACCGGCGTGGCGATGATCCCTCATGTAAATCACCCCAACTTTTATTGGGCAATAACCGCACAAGATTTTATACCACTGCAGGGCGAAAGATTTTTTGAGGTGTACAACGGCCACCCACTGGTGCACAACTATGGCGACTCGCTTCACATGGGCACAGAACAAATGTGGGACGTCATCAATGTTGCTTATGCGAAGAGAGGGCAATCTCTTTTGTACGGCCTCGCTACCGACGACAGCCACAGCTATCATGAGTTCGGCGCGGCATTTAGTAATGCCGGCCGCGGATGGATTATGGTGCACGCGACTCGCTTAGCGAGGTAAACCTGATACAAGCCATGGAGCAGGGCGACTTCTATGCTACCACCGGCGTAACACTGACACAATTGCAATACGATCGCAATGAACTTACGGTAGCGGTAGCAGCGGAAGAAGGCATTCGCTATAAAATCGAATTTGTTGGTGCCGACCTGGCCGGACAATCAAAAGTGTTTGAGTCGGTTGAAAACAACGAAGCCAGGTTTGAGATAACACAGGATATGCTGTTTGTACGTGCCCGCATCACGTCGACGCGACCCAAAGAAAACCCCTTCGGCGAGGCGACTTCGAGATGGCATGGACTCAGCCGGTTCAATTTGTTTCAAAATGAACCAACAGGCATCATTCGCGACCGCATACCTACCAATGTCGTAAAACGCCCACACAAAGTCGGCATTGCACCTCGCCGCGGCGATGGCCCTCCCGTATATTTGTGTAACGGAGTGGGAGGAAAAATTTTATCCGGCGAAACGCATGAACAATCAAGATCAAGATGC
>JAAURZ010000456.1 GCA_012031955.1 Bacteroidia bacterium | reverse complement strand
CATTTTCCACTCTCTTTCCTTGGGCAATGTCCTAAGTTCAGCGTAAATCCTGTCCTATTCCCACATGAGTGATTCTCCCGCGAGTTTATCCCCTGTCCGTGTCGTGCTGGTTGGCTGCGGCGGCGTCAGTAATGCCTGGCTGACCCATAGCACGAATTCGCCGGACATCCAGGTCGTGGCGCTGGTGGATCTGCGACTGGAGGCCGCCCAGGCGCAGGCGGCGAAGTACGGCGCCGCGACGACGGGGCGCCGCACGAGGGTGGCGTGAGCGGGGTTCCGGCCTGCTCGAGGATGGCGTGATCGATCACAGCGGTGCCGGTGCCGTTGACCGTCGATGCCGTCCCAGACGCCCGACGCATCCTCACGCTGGAAGATCACCTTGCTCGTGGCCGAGCCGAGCACCTGGAGGGTGCCGCTCACGGTGATCGTGTCCGTGCCGACCGTGTCGAGCTTCACCACCACGCCGGGCATATCGATGTTCTTCGAAGCCTTGGCAATGTCGCGCGCCGGCACCCACACTTCGGCGCCAGCCTTTACGAGTGTTCTAACTGTTTCCAATCCGATACCTGCATAACCGCCGGTTACGATGGCAACTTTGCCGCGCAAGTTGATGCCGGCCATCGCTTCATCTGCCGTGGTGGTGGCGCCAAATCCTGAACCAAGTGGCCGTTGAAGCCTTCCGTTGTAATTGTCGATTAGGGTGAGTGTTTTCATCTGTTAATAATTGATTTTTAATGGACATATGGAATTCGCATCTTGAGAAACACTCCCCTAAGAAGGACTGAGTAATTAACATCCCGCTGGGTATAGTTCTCTTTATGCTCATTTCATGTGTTTGTTGTTTTGTTAAGCAAAGGTAGGCGCACCCGCTACGAACGGCTTTGTTCAGAATTTCAAAAACACTTTGTTGAGAATGTCAACTCAAGCACTACCTGAAATTTCTTCCCTCTGGGAAAATGCTGGTTTGCACGGCTTGCTTTGCTGAACGATCGCGCGGGTCAGGCCCTTTGCCGGTGGTCTCATCTGCCCGTGCCGGGGTTCCGATGGAGCGCTCATGTGTTTCTGCTGGAACGAGCTGTTGAAGCAACCTGGAGATATTGAAACAACGGCTTACGATCACGTGTATTACTTCGCCTTCGCGCTGCACTTTGCCTTCCGCCATCAGCAGTCGCGATTGAATAATCTCCTTTCTATACTGATCGAACAGTGTGCCATATACGACCAGGTTCAAGGTACCGGTTTCATCTTCGAGCGTGATGAAGCAGATGCCGCTCGCGGTGCCCGGCCGCTGCCGCACGAGAATGAGGCCGGCCACTTTTATCCGCTCACCATCTGAAATGTGTTTCAGGCTTTTTGCAGAGACCACATGAAGCTGCTCAAGCTGTTGCCGCAGGAAGCTGACTGGATGCGCCTTCAGCGACAGCGACGTAGCGCCATAGTCGTGCACTACGTGCTCCGACAATGTCATCGGTGGCAACGACACTTTATCTGTTTCTGTTTCTTCACCCATTGTATCGGAAAAAATGGATTGCCGTTGATGGTCTTTCGTGGAAGCATTCCACATGGCATCTCTTCTGTTCATTCGCATTGACACGAACGCATCGGCATCGGCAAGTTTTTCCAGCACAGTGTCGGTCAGCCCGGCCTCGCGCAACTCGTGCATGCTTCTATAGCCTTCTCCCCTTTTGCTAACCAGCAACTGCGCGTCGTCTTCGCGCATGCCGTTCACCTGGCGAAAGCCCAATCGCACGGCGCAGTACTTACCGGCTGCTTCCTCCAACGTGTTGTCCCATTCTGAATAGTTCACATCTACCGAACGCACCTCCACGCCGTGGTTGCGGGCATCGATCACGATCTGGGCGGGTTGATAGAAGCCCATTGGCATGCTGTTCAGCAGCGCGCATGCGAACACATCAGGATAATAGCATTTGAGCCACGACGACACATATACGAGCAATGCAAAACTCACAGCATGGCTCTCCGGAAAACCATAACTGCCGAAGCCTTCCAACTGCCTGAATACACGCTCTGCATACTCCCTTGTGTAGCCTCTTGAAGTCATGCCATTGATAAGCTTGTGTTCAAAATGCGAAATCAAGCCATTCACTTTGAAAGTAGCCATGCTCCGCCGTAACAAGTCTGCCTCGGCCGGCGTGAATCCGGCGGCCACGATGGCGATCTTCATGGCTTGTTCCTGAAACAACGGAACACCGAGTGTGCGGCCCAGTATCTCTTCCAGTTCTTTCGAGGGGAATACAACTGGTTCTTCGCCGTTGCGCCGTCGCAGGTATGGATGCACCATGTCGCCTTGTATGGGCCCGGGCCTTACGATGGCAACTTCAATGACGAGGTCGTAAAAACAATTTGGTCGCAGGCGCGGCAGCATTGACATCTGTGCGCGACTTTCGATCTGAAACACGCCGATGGTGTCGGCATGGCTCACCATGTCGTATACGGCCGGGTCATCTTGCGGAATGTTGGCGAGCGTGAGGTTGAGGTTGTGGTGTTTACTGGCAAGATCAAACGCTTTGCGTATGCACGTGAGCATGCCGAGCGCGAGCACATCTATTTTCAGAAAGCCAAGCGCGTCGATGTCGTCTTTGTTCCATTCTATATTGGTGCGGTCTTCCATGCGCGCATTCAGAATGGGACACAGATCGGACAGCCTGCCTTGTGTGATCACAAAACCTCCCGTGTGTTGACCAAGCTGGCGCGGAAAGCCCATGAATTGTTCCGTGAGCTGGAGTACCTTCCTGATTGTGGGGTCGTCTGGGTTAATACCCTGGCTTACGATACGACTCCTGTCGAAGCCCTCATCGTTAAAATCCCAAATCATGCCCGACAGGCGGCTTATGGTATCGAGCGAGAGGCCCATTGCTTTGCCTACATCGCGTATGGCACCCCGGTGATGTTGCTGCGTGACAGTGGCCACCACGGCAGCGCGATGCCTGCCGTATTTGTCGTATATATATTGCATCACCTCTTCGCGGCGCTCGTGTTCAAAGTCCACGTCGATGTCGGGTGGCTCGTTGCGTGCCGATGAAATAAATCGCTCAAACAGCAGATCGAACTTGGAAGGATCAACGGAGGTGATGCCAAGGCAATAACAAATGGTCGAGTTGGCCGCCGAGCCCCTGCCCTGGCATAGTATCTGGCGCTCACGGGCAAAGCGCACGATGTCGTACACGGTAAGAAAGTACGCTGCATAATTCACCTCTTCAATGAACTTGAGTTCGTACTCAACATTGGCTTTTACCTTTTCCGGGATATTATCTCCGAAGAGTCGTGTGGCTCCCTCCCAGGTGAGCATGGCCAACTCCTGTTGTGGGGTGCGCCCTTCTGTTGTGATCTCTTTCGGATACTGATATTTAAGTTCGTCCAAAGAAAAACAACAACTGTCCGCAATGACCTGCGTCTGCCTTATGGCATCGGGGTATTGCCGAAAGAGACGCACCATTTCATCCACAGGTTTCAAATACCTTTCTGCGTT
>JAAURZ010000455.1 GCA_012031955.1 Bacteroidia bacterium | reverse complement strand
GAACATGTGATGATGATTGGAAAGGGCGCGGAGAAATTTGCGGAAGAGCAAGGCCTCGAGATCGTCGACCCTTCATATTTCTTCGACTCAACCCGGTACAATCAGTTGCTTAGGCTGAAAGCTAAAGAATTGGGCAACGAGGCAACCGCAACTGATCCCTATTACGATCCATACATTTGCGATCAAAAATTCGGGACCGTTGGCGCGGTGGCGCTCGATCAATATGGCAACATAACTGCGGGCACGTCTACCGGCGGTATGAACAACAAGAAATACGGGCGAGTTGGCGATGTTCCGATTATCGGCGCAGGTACTTACGCCGACAACCAGACGTGTGGCGTATCTGCAACCGGGCACGGCGAGTTCTTTATTCGTGCCGTTGTTGGACACAGCATTTCGTCTTTGATGCAATACGGTGGGTTGTCGCTTCAGGAAGCAGCCGACAGCATTGTGATGACGAAGCTGGTGCGAATGGGTGGCGATGGCGGCATCATTGCGCTCGATCGCCAGGGCAATGTGTCCATGACGTTCAACAGCCTGGGCATGTATCGCGGTTTTATCACGAAAGGCAAAGAACCTCAGACTTTCATTTACAAGGAATAGCCTATTCCGGGGCTATTGCCACCCGTTTGAGATATCGACGCGTCGTGCCGGTTGCGTTAAATACCTCAAAGGCCACGACATAGTATCCAGGATAAGTAAGTTTCCCGTCATCGCTGTCTCCGTCCCAGCGAAAGAAACCTTCGGTTCCGAGTAGCGTGTTGTTGGCAACCGTCTTTACCGTGCGTCCCTGCTGATCGAGAATGAGTACGTTTGCGATATTACCGCCAACGCTAAAAGCATATCGAATCTGCGTAAATGTGGGCGTGCCAAATGCAGGCTGAAATACCGGCGGATCGATGACTATCGAATGATCGAACTGATAAGACACTGAAGAGTTGCTGTTGCGAGAGCCTGGTGTTGCATAACCCCGGCCGGCGGACGCCGATTTCCAATTATCGCGAATGCGCGCAGCTACATTCGGATCGATTCTCTCTATCGACACACCCTCGGCTCCGGTCACAAATGGAGAATGCATGCGCTCATCGAATTGTAGTTCGTCCATAACCACCATGTCGGGTGAAAGAAGAAGGACAGTCCCACCCTCGTCGGGGAAATTGGGAATATCGAGCGTGTACAATTGTCGCGCGGCGGCCTGTGGATATTGGTCTGTAACGATTGCCGTTGATGGTGTTAAGGCAAGGTAGCTTTGTGGTGGCATTACCAACGGTTCGTCGATGCGTGACACAGAAAGCACACCATCGTCGAGGCGGCGCGCAATCCGCCAGTGCAGGAGGTTGAAGTACTTATCGGATCGATTGTATATCTCCACGAAGTCGACACCGCCGGGCAACGGGTTAAAGAGAATCTCATTGATGACCACATCCTGAACGCCAGGCGACGACGGCAGTTGGAAGAGCATCGATGCCGGTGGCATTTCGTTTCCCGCGCAATCACGAAGGGTCTTGATGGTAAGGGTGTAGGTGACGCCAGGATTGAGGTGCTGGTCGAAGGTCAAACGAAGCTTGCGCAGGCCGGCCTCCGCCCAAGTCACTTTGTCAATTTCAATTCCTGGTTCCACGCTGAAGTCGGTCACTCCCGGCAATGTTTCTAACAATTTCTCCGAACATGTAATGACAAGCGATTGCGCTTCGGCAATTACGGCGATCACCTCCGGCGGCGTGTGGTCGGGCCGGCTGGCATGTACCGAGTTGGGCTGCGCCGGTGTGCCGCCCAGCCAACTGTCGGACGCTACCCAATTTGATTCATCAGCGCATATATTTTCGGTATCGATCAGTTCGATTGAGTAGCCGCCGTCTTGTTTGGTGTTGCTCCGGTACGATGAAATATTGTAGGAAACCGAGTCGACCAGGCTTCCCGTCCTGGTCCGGAGTACCAGTTGGCCGCCGGTGTTGTTGAGTGAAGGAAAATTTTTCAAACCCACTGCGGCGCCAAATGGTCGGAACGCTGCATCGTCGTTACACAATACCAGGTATGCTTTGGGTGCCATCGTGTATTTCGGCATCGCGACTTCTGTCGACCCGGCGGTTAGTGTGAACCCTTCGATATCTATGTGCTTATCGCCGCGGTTGTATATTTCTACAAATTCGTCCTCAGGCAAACCGACCATCGGCGTTGGGTCAATGAACAGTTCGGTAAAAATGATTTCTTTTTTCTCGACGGCCACCGGCACATAGGGCGACCCCGTGATCCTAATATCGTCGAAAGAGAACTTGTCTGATCGCGTTGCCGAGAAGTTGCAGAGTACACCAAAATACTGGGAGCTGTAATGTTCCGTGTCGATGGCAATGCCTTCGTGTTGCCAGTCCTGTTCATTTACCAATTTTGTGAGCAACGACCATACACCCCCGGCGCTTCGCGTTACACGCACCGACACCGCTGCCTGGTCAAGATTAAGGCGTTGATCCACGCCATCAACGAGCCTGGTGCGTGATGTGCCCGACTGCTTATACAAGCTGACGTCGTCGGCATTTTCGCCGACGGCTATGTAGTACCCGGAGAGCGGTGAGTTGAGCGACGCGTGGCTGGCCACCAGGTACACGCGCGCGTAGTTGGTGCTTGATGGATTGAATTCCATCCGGACAACGAATTCCCAGGTCGCGTCGACGATTGCCGGAGAGGGCGTGCTGAGATAGGCATTTCCTGCGGCTGTCGCACCGAGATGAAGCGTTCCTTCCCGGACATTGAACATGCTTAAGTCGCCGCTCCACCGGGAATCGAGCGCAGGACCGTCGAACGACTCAATAAGCTGGCCGTGGCAGGTCATTATGGGGGAGCAGACAACCAGCGCCAGGAGCGCGGCGCGCGCAAAAACCGACAGTCGTACCATACGAAAAAATCGTTTTGTATTGACTTGGTTAGCGGGCTGGCCAAAAATACGGATTCGCGGCGTTTTTTCAAACAGGAGGTTGAAAAGCCCTGGCCACAGATTCGAAACAATGTGAGATAGTATTCGTTTTGACAAATGAATACACTTGCATTCGTAGCTTCGCAATCGATGTAGTAAAATAAAAAACCAGAAGCAACCACACAATTATTAAAGTTTTGAATTGAAACTGCTATTGAGCCAAATCAAAAGTATTATTTTTGCAGGTTTGAAAATTAATCCAGAGAAATGAAACTCGCTGTAGTTGGTGCCACCGGACTTGTGGGCCAGGAAATCTTGAAAGTGATTGAGGAAAGGAATTTTCCTTTTGATGAGCTGTATCTTGTGGCTTCTGCCAAATCGGTAGGTCAGACGATGACCTTTAAGGGAAAGGAATACACCGTGAAGGGTATTGAAGAGGTTTGCAAGCTGGTACCCGACATCGCCATATTCTCAGCCGGGGGAGGCACGTCCCTGGAATGGGCGCCGAAGTTTGCGGAGGCGGGCAGTATTGTGATCGACAATTCTTCCGCCTGGCGAATGGACCCCCGACAAAAAAGCTGGTTG
>JAAURZ010000454.1 GCA_012031955.1 Bacteroidia bacterium | reverse complement strand
CTTGCGCCCGGGTTGCTTCCATGGAAATAGAAGATTTCGAAAAACGGATTCTTCCTCCTTTTTCTACTTCAAGAATGAACGTGTCGCCTTCAAGTTCAGCCACACGACCATGTGCGCCCCCGACAGTTACAACGTAGTCGCCTTTCTTTATTTCTTCAGCGAACTTCTTCTGGTCTTTCGCTTTCTTCTGTTGAGGTCTGATCATGAAGAAATAGAATACGAGGATGATGGCGCCAAAGAAAACCATTTGGAACCAGGGGTTGCTTTGGCTTTGAGCCTGCAAGAGTATTGCGTACATAGTTTATTTGAAATTTAGACGGGCAAAGTTATCCATTAAAACAAACATCCCAAACCGGCTGTAGCCAATTTGGGATGCAAGCCAACTTTGAACGTCGGCGTTGTTTACTTTTTCACGGGGCCATCGGCGGGCGCGGCGCCACCGCTCTTCGGAAGCACCATCGCTTTGAAACGCAGCATGGTTGTTTTGGGCCAGGTATTGGCTGTGACGGTAATCGACTTGTTTTGCGCGTTCGGCTTGCCACTGCTGTCGAACTGGGCTTTTACATAGCCGGTGCCGCCCACGGGTATGGGTTCCTTTGACCACTCAGGCACGGTGCAGCCGCAAGAGGGTTGCGCGTTCTGGATGATCAGCGGCGCTTCGCCCGTGTTCTTGAAAGCGTACACGTGCTCTACCTTTTGACCTTCGCTGATGGTACCGAAGTCGAAATCTGTTTCCGCGAACTCTATCTTTGGCAGCGGCCCTTCGGGCTTTTGCTCAGGCTGCGCGGTGGCTGCAGGCGTTGGTGTGGCATTGGGTTTCTTTCCTTCCAACTCAGCCAGGCGGCTTTCAAGTTGTGCGATTTTCTTTTCCGCGTCTTTATCGCGGCACGATGTGGCAACAAGTACGAGTGTTGCGCTAAAAATGAAGGTTGCTAAAATGGACTTTCTCATAACATTCCCGATTAGTTCACAATCCAGTTTGTATCAATAAGTGCTTGAAATTGAGTCACTCTTTTTTCCTCGTATTTGGTCCAGCAGATCGTCCACGTCTTCCAGAAGTTTTCTGCTTTGGTGCGCGCTTCGTCAACCACTTTTTGTCCCTGCGACTTCGCTTCCGTGGTTAGTGGTGTTACTTTGCCCGACACGAAGTCGTCGATCAGGTCCTGAAGTAACTTGCGGTATTTGTCGAGCTGAAAAGAAAGCTTTTCGCGGGTTGCCGACCCTTTGTCGGGTGCGTACAATATGCCCAGGGCGGCGCCGGCGGCTGCGCCCAGTAAAAAAGCCAAAAGGGTATTTCCACTCTTTCTACTCATAAAAGGTCAAATTTACTGATGGTATTTATGCAAAACAAAATTTTAACACTTTTTAACAAATCGTATTCGACCTATTTGTTGTCAATCAGTCCCCGGCCACTTTTTTTCAAGTCGCCGGCGTCGGTAAGGGCTTTTGCAATCACGTCCAGAATTCCGTTCACGAATTGCCGGCTGTTGGGTGTACTATAGTGTTTGGTCAGTTCGATGTATTCGTTGATGGTCACCTTCACCGGTATGTTGGGGAAGGTCATGAGTTCGCCGATCGCCATTTCGAGAACTACACGATCGGTTAGCGGCAGCCTGTCAACTTCCCAGTTCCTTGTGTTGTTGGCAATGAGGTCGCGGTATTTTTCAGGCAGGTTGTGTGTTTCTGAAAACAGGCGTTCCATGAAGTCTACATCTTCTTCCCAGCTAACCGAGAGCTCAAAAAGCCGGAAGCTGCTGTTGTCGCCGGGTGTAAATCCCTTCACGGTCTTTTCCAGCAACGCCTTCACAATCTCTTTGTCTTCGGTCCAGCGCAGCACTTCCTCTTCGAAGAATTCGTTGATAACGGTTTTTCCGAGGATTATTCTCTTGAACAGGTGGTTTACGAATTTCTTTTGCTCGTCGGGTCTGGGCTCTTTTTGTCGAGGTAGGCCATGTACTCGGCATCCTGGCGCACCACGTCGCGAAACCACTGCTTTACGCGGTCCTGGCGTGTGTCCCAGCCGGTGTTGGCCTTGGTAACGGCTTGCCTGAGTTCATCGCTGGACATGAGCGCCCGAATCCAGGCGTTGTTCACGAAGTTCTTGTGATTTACTTTTTTGTCCGAGTTGGCCACTTCGCCGAACGCTGCCGCCAGCGCCAGCACGGCGAGATAGTAATTATAAATGGAGGCCGTTTCGCGCACCATGGTCTTCACAAGAAACGTGGCGTCTTTCTGCACCTGCTGATAGTAGACGGCGAGTGCGTCGCTCACCACGTTTTGTATCTCATCATTTTCGTGAGTCACGGATGTGGCGCCGCTGTCGAATTCTTTCTCAAAAAGCCGCACCGCCTCCGCTCCCAGGGTCTTGAGCAGCGCCTTGTCGCGTGGCTCCATGGAGTTGAGGTCCGGTTTGAAATGTTCCTTGATATGGTCTAGCGAAAGCGCGCGATCGGCCTCTATGCACTGGTGCAAGGAGAACAAGCTTTGCATGACCTTAATCCTGAGATTTCTTCTGTTGAGCATAGCGGAAAATCAAAGAACGCTTTAAGTAATAGTAATCCCGACGGGATGGCAAAAGTACTCAACTCGTTACCGTTATTCCAAGCTTTTTATACGATGCAAGGCCAGTTAGCCACAAAACAAAAATCCCCCGCTACAGGCGGGGGATTCATTCAATCGTTGTAGCGGAAGCTTAGCGGGTGAGTCTCAATTTGCCCACATCGTGGATGCGCTTCATGGCAAATTTGATAGCGGCCTCCTGGCTCGACACTTTCTCTGTTTCGGCGTGTTGCAGCACCGCCAGGCAGGTGTCGTATATTTTTTCGCGCGCGCCATTACCGCGGCTTCGTTGTAGTGCCCCAGAAATTCGTGGTACACATTCATGAGGCCACCGGCATTGATGAGGAAGTCGGGAGCATACACAATGCCTTTGTCGAGCAACATGTAGCCGTGCCTGAGTTCGTCTTTCAATTGGTTATTGGCAGCGCCGGCTATTACCTGGCACTTGAGCCTGCCTATGGTGTCGTCATTCACGGTAGCGCCGAGTGCGCACGGAGCATAAATGTCCATGTCCAGATCAAAGAACACATCCTGGCTTACGGCTGTCGCGTTGTACCTGGCGGCCACGGCTTGTACTTTTTCTTCGAACAAATCAGTAACGAAGACCTGTGCATTTTCGCGGGTAAGATATTCCACGAGGTAGCCACCTACCTGACCAACGCCTTGTACGGCAATTTTCTTTCCCTGCAGTGCGTCGTTTCCGAAGGCCTTTTTCGCGGCCGCTTCATACCCATGTACACGCCGTATGCGGTAACTGGCGAAGGGTCGCCTCCGCCGCCCATGGTTTTTGGCAGGCCCGTCACGTGTTTGGTCTCCATGGCGATGTATTCCATGTCGGCCGTTTTCATGTTCACGTCTTCGGCGGTGATATATTTTCCATTAAGGCTTTCGATAAACTTTCCGAAGCGCCGAAGCAGTGCTTCAGATTTTTATTG
>JAAURZ010000453.1 GCA_012031955.1 Bacteroidia bacterium | reverse complement strand
GGTGGCGTCGGGGGAGGCGCAGAATCCCAATCACGGCAATGTCCGCAAACGCGCTTTATTTTGACTCGCATGTGAAGTCCTACAAGGGGACGAACTTTCTCGTCCAAATAGCCCCGTTTTATGGAGCAACAAATCCCCCCGGCCTCTCCGAGGAGGGCAGCGTGGCTGAACGGGTCGCAGAATAGTTCACCTCCTGTGAGGCATCACGGGTGGGTTCATGGTCACTACGCGCGTTTCGGATCATGGAATCGTCCGGGGTAGCGATGACGCGGAGATGCCACCCGTGGCGGAACGGTCAAACAAGCAACTGGCTGGGACGGGGTCGAAATTGTGTTAGGATGAAGCGTTCCATTTAGAGATGACAATAATGAGATCGATTACATTCATGTTTTGCGTGGCGGGATTGCTTGCCGGTACCATCACCGCTTCCGCCCAGATTACCATGACGGCCGCGATGTCCGCGCCGGGGGCCAGCAGCGCCTTGGCGCCGACCTTGGCAACTTCGGCCAACTTCGATTTATCCGGTGGCAACGCCAGGTGTCACAAAATACTTTTCCTGATAGTGATGGTTATCCTCTCCGCAGCGAAGGCAACGGGGAGGATATTCCTTCCTTCACGAACACCCAGCTACACGCATAATTTCTGATACGGTTTTTCGTGATTCTTCCTATTATTGCGGGATGTTTTAACCCGTTTCATCATTGAAATCCTTCTTCGGCAAGCTCTATGTTTTTTGGGTGATCCTTGTATTCACCGTATTCATGATCATCCTGTTGCCAGGTATATTGTTTCCATTGTTTTTCGGACAACGCTTCGGCTGGATTTCATACAAGTTCCTGGCGCTGTGGTCGTGGATATTCAGCAAGCTGAATTTCATTCCGTACGAGATAGTCGGCAGAGAAAACATCGACCGGAACGCGTCGTACATCTACGTCAGTAACCATACTTCTTTTCTGGACATACCAGGCATCACCATGGCTATACCCGGCGGCTTCAGGCCGCTTGCCAAGAAGGAGTTGCTGAAGATTCCTGTGTTTGGATGGATCACAAAGAGCGCCGGTGTGGTTGTAGACAGGTCAAGCCCGGAAAGCCGTAAAAAAAGTCTCGACCGTCTCAAACGCATACTCAATATGGGCATCTCCATCCTCATTTTCGTGGAAGGCACCCAAAATCGCACGAAGGAAATTTTACAGCCCTTCAAAGATGGGGCCTTCAGAATTGCTATCGACGCACAAAAATCGCTCATGCCAATTGTGGTGATAGGCGCCGGCCCGCTTATGCCGCCGGGCACCATCAACGTGAAGCCGGGAAAGATCCGTGTCGTTATCGGCCGACCCATACCCACCGACAGCGTCGCCGACACAAAAGCGCTAAAGGAGCAGACATTTCAGATCATGAAACGCATGATCGAAGAAGAGCAGGCCAAATAGCCACCGCAACCGGCGGTAGCGCAATTGGAAGCGTTCTGTTTCTCTTGACACTATTTATTTCCTATTTTACAAAATGACTTTCATGAAGCATTGCGTTATCGTGTGCTCACTGATGGCGTGCGCGACGCTCACCTGGCCCGCCACGCTCCCAACGGGGTTCGTCGAAACACTTGTGGCCCAAAACCTCGATCCAACCGACATTATCGTCGCACCGGACGGGCGCATATTTATTACTGTGAAAAGTGGAAGAATTCTCATCATTGAAAACGGTTCCTTGTTGACAGAGCCCTTTCTTCACATGGAAGAACAGGTTGACAATTACAATGAGCGCGGGCTCGGCCACATGGTGCTCGACCCGGACTTCAACACCAATCACTTTTACTATGTCTACTATACGGTGAAGGGACAAAATCTCAACCGTGTGAGCCGCTTCACCGCCACAGGCAACTTCACGGTACCGGGCAGTGAGCAAATCATTTTCGACATGGACGTAATGGATGGCACCATACACAACGCCGGCGCGATGGTGTTCGGTACCGATGGCAAATTATACGTCTCCGTGGGTGAAGGATCCAATGCCAACAAAGCGCAGCTAATTAACAACGTGCTTGGAAAAATACTTCGCATCAACAGCGATGGAACCATTCCGACCGACAATCCATTCTACAATACTTACTCCGGGAAGAACCGCGCCATCTATGCACTCGGTTTCCGGAACCCGTTCACGATGAGTATGGATCCTGTTACCGGGAAAATATACGCCAACGATGTTGGCGGCGGCGCGTTCGAAGAAGTGAACGAAGTACAGGCTGGCAAAAACTACGGATGGCCCATCATCGAAGGCATGCGCACCACGCAAACACCACCTGCAAATTACATGGACCCGGTATACGCTTATCCTCATGGCAACGGACTGGGTGCAGGTTGCGCAATTGTCGGTTCGTCATTCTACAGTTTCAACAGCTACCCCGCCACCAGCTTTCCGGCAGCTTATCGTGGTCGTTATTACTTTGCCGACTACTGCAACGGCTACATCCGCATGCTGGATGCGTCGGGCAACCTCGTGGCCGAACCATTCGCTACCAACATCGACAGACCGCTCGCAGTGCGCGTTGCGTCCGATGGTTCCATGTACTACCTCGCCCGTGCCGGATTGGGTGGCGGTTCGCAGACTGATAACACGAGCACCAACAACGGCACGCTGTGGAAAGTGACGTTTACCGGTTCGGGCGCACCGGTTGTGTCGGTGCAACCGCAGGATGTACTGGTGCCTGTTGGAGAAGCTGCAACTTTCGAAATACGCGCATCGGGAACAGCACCGTTCACCTATCAGTGGCAGAAGAATAGCGTCGACATCCCCGGTGCCGATGATATTGCGCTGACGATCGACAACGTGCAGCTAATTGACGACGGCGGTGAATATCGATGCGTTATCACCAACGGTTCGGGTACTATCACATCCAATGCCGCAACATTGTCGGTCACCACCAACACACGACCTGTACCCGCCATCACGCTTACGCTGCCCAACAACGCCACTGAGTACCGTGGCGGCGACGCGCTGATGTTTTCCGGTACCGCTGCTGATGCAGAAGACGGTGCGCTCGCAGCCAGCAAACTTGAGTGGCGTATCGACTTTCATCACGACGAACACAGTCATCCCGGTCTGAGTTGGGCTGGCGGATTCTCATCGGGCGCATACAACATCCCGACCGTTGGCGAAACAGCCTCCAACGTGTGGCTGCGCGTTTACTTGCGTGCCACCGATAGCCAGGGATTATCCAACACCGTCTATGAAGAAATCTTTCCCGCAAAATCAAGCGTAACACTTGTGACCGATCCGCCCGGCATAAAGCTTGAAGTAGATGGCGCGGAAGTAACGACACCTTATACATTTACCGGCGTGGTGAACTTGTTGAGGATAGTGGAAGCAGCCAACTCGCAGGTTGTTGGCAGCAAACTCTACCTGTTCGATCAGTGGTCCACAGGCAGCACTACATCCGGTCTCAACTTATATGTGCCGGAGGACGATCAAATAATCACAGCTACGTATTCGGAAGTGCTCTCGGC
>JAAURZ010000452.1 GCA_012031955.1 Bacteroidia bacterium | reverse complement strand
GAGTGCCGCGAGCCCTTACTTGATCATCGCATCGCCGAATTTTCGATGCGCATGCCGCCGAGTTTAAAAATCAAAGACGAGCAAGGCAAATACCTTTGAGGCAACTCCTCCAGCGCTACTTGCCGAAGGAATTTTTTGAAAGACGAAAGCAAGGATTCAGCATACCGCTGTTCGAGTGGTTCCGAAAGGATTTGGATCAAATGTTTACATACCACCTGAGCAATGAGCGTGTGGCCGCAATTCCCTGTCTGAACGCGCCTGCAGTGGCCGGTGAATTGGCAAAGTATCAGCACTACAAGCAAAGAAATAAGGAGTACAACATCGAAAAAATGTGGCGGATACTTAGCTTCATGCTTTGGTGGGATGCCTATCAAAACTGATCAATCGCGGTGACGAAAAAGAATATCCTCCTCATCATTCCAAACCTTGACTTCGGCGGTGCGCAGGTTTCTTTTATGAAGTTGAATGCAATGCTCTCCACGTATCATAACGTGCTCGCAGTCGTGTTTAACAAGGATAACATGGCCCCCTTTCCACTCGCAGATAAAGTCGTCGAGCTTGGCGTGAAGGGCGGGTCATCGGTATGGCGCAAGGTGCTGAATTTCAGGTTGCGCATCGTTCGCCTTAGGCGGCTGAAACAAGCCCATCGCATCGATGTCTCCATCAGTTTTTTGGAAGGTGCCGACTATGTGAACATTCTGTCACGCACGAGCGACCGCGTGGTTGTAAGCGTGCGCGGTTCAAAGCGAAACGATCAAAACATAGCGGGCCCGATCGGATGGCTGCGCCACTATTTGCTGATGCCGTTTCTTTACAAACGAGCACACGCGGTGGTGGCGGTCAATGAAGGCATAAGGAATGAACTCGTTAACCACTACGGTATTCGCAACGTGACCGTGATCCCGAATGGATACAATGTAAATGAAATTCGAACACGAGCGACAGAAGTCATAGACGACGCGCAAGTGGCTACCTACCTGTCGCGTCACAAAGTAATTGCACTTGCCGGACGCCTCGCGCCGGAGAAAGGGTTTCATTTGTTTATGCCCGTATTCGCAGCGCTAAAAATGCAATACCCTGCGCTCAGGTTGTTGGTGGTCGGCGATGGCCCCTGGAAGAACGAAATTGAAAAAGCTATTTCAAAAGCCGGGCTGACTTGTTCAGGCACGCCAACCGCCGATAGCGACGTGTTGTTGGCAGGCTACCAGGAAAACCCACACAAATTTATTTCCAAAGCGCAACTCTTTGTTCTGCCCTCGCTTCACGAAGGATTCCCAAATGCATTGGTCGAGGCGATGGCCGTTGGCGTACCCGTGGCAGCCGCCAACTGTCCGTACGGGCCGGCCGAAATTCTGGGGGGCGGTGGGCAGGAACCGTGTGGACTCTTGCTGCCTGTCCTGAATGAGCCCGACGCACAACAAGCGTGGGTGCGGCAGTTGGAAGTATTGGTGAAAGACTTGTATATGCAACAGGTCTACGTGAGCGCTGCATCGCGAAAAATGCTGGAATACGGTGAGGAAAAGGTATTGAGGCGATGGCTTGACCTAATCGACAGGCTATGAGAAAACCCCGCGTGCTGTTGATTGAAAACTCGAGGGCCGTTACCGGCGCACTGGTTTCGGCTGTGCGAAGCTCGTCGCAGCTCAGCCATCGCTTTCACATCGAGTTCGTGTTGCCGTCCGGTAGCAAAGCATCGTCTTACGTGCAGCAACACGGGCTGATGGTGCATCACCTTCCCATGGTAGAGTTGCAAAAAAGTGCACCCTCATTGCTTGCATACATCCCCATGTTGATTGCTAATACAGTTCGACTTGGTAAACTGATCAAGTCGAAACAAATCGATCTGTTGGTCGTCAACGACTTCTACAACCTGCTTCCGGCCACATACCGCTTTTTTGGTGGCAAGGTTCCGTTGTTGTGTTACGTGCGATTTCTTCCGTCCAAGTTTCCCTCGGGCCTTGTGCGGATATGGTGCAGATGGCAGTACCGCCATTCCTACGGAATTGTTGCCGTGTCTCAGGCAGTAAAATCTGAACTGAAGCCTGATGAGAAGATCGTTGTGATAGGAAATGAACTTCCAGTAGAGGAGACCCCTTACACGCTGGCTAACTCAAAAACAATTTTGTACATGGCCAACTTCATCGCGGGAAAAGGACAGCAATATGCGCTTGGTAGTTTTGCCCGGCTGGTGCGCGACTTTCCGGATTGGACCCTTCGCTTTGTTGGCGGCGACATGGGCCTGCAAAAAAACAAGGTATTCAAAACAATGCTGATGACGGAGGCAAAGGTGTTAGGCGTGGAGAAGAACATTGAGTGGTCCGATTTTGAATCCGATCCCAAAGCTGAATTTCTGTCGTGTCGCTTTTCGCTGAACTTTTCCGATTCGGAATCCTTTTCGATGACGATATTGGAATCGATGTTTTATGGCCGGCCGGTGATTGCAACCAGAAGCGGCGGCCCCCAGGAAATAGTAGACGACGGGATCACCGGTTTACTTGTACAAGCAGGCGACGTCAACGAAATGGAGAGTGCCATGAGGAAAATAATGGATCCCGCCTTTGCCCTGGACCGCATGTCGGCGGCCGCTTTTGAGAGCGTGCGCCGGAAGTTTGACAGGAGCAATACTGTCGACAGGCTTGGAAATTTGTACCAGGCGGCACTCGATGCCAAATTAAATTCTAACAACCGTTAGCTGGACAATCCAAAATTCTCTTATTTTTGACCAAATTTATTTGGCCAAACCCCTCTCCGCATGAAAAACAAGGTGAAACTCGACGCCACGGACCGCAAAATCCTGGAAATTTTACAAGCAAACTCAAATATTACCAACGCCCAACTAGCAAAGGAAATTGGCCTTTCGCCCGCACCTACGCTCGAGCGCGTCAACAAACTTGAGTCGGCAGGCGTGATCAAGAGCTACCATGCCGTGGTCGACCCGGCCTGTGTGGGCCTTACCGTGAGCACGTTTGTAATGGTTTCGCTCAAAGGCCACAACAAAGAAAACATAGAGAAATTCGTAAAAGCGATACGGGTCATCAGCGAAGTCGTGGAGTGCCACCACATCACCGGCGCCGGAGATTTCATTCTTAAAATTATCTGTGCCGACATCGCCGCTTACCAGCAACTCATGCTGGAGCAAGTATCCAACATCGACGTAGTGGATGGCCTGCAGTCCATGGTGATCCTATCCACTTTCAAAGACAGCAAGTCGCTCCCCATTGCGCCCAACAGCTAGCCTATGGTCGACGAAAAAAAGCCTCATACTCGACAGCCGCCAGATCAAACAGAAGATCCGCAGAATGGCTTTTGAGATTTATGAACACAACTTCAGGGAGAAGTCGCTCGTGATTGTCGGTATCGACGGACAAGGGTATGTACTGGCCAAACTGCTTGCCAAAGAAGTAGAGCAGGTTTCGCCCATCAATGTGAAACTGGTGAAAGTGACACTCGACAAACTCGCGCCGCAGCAAGGCGAAGTTGAACTCGACTGCGACGAAAAGGAAGTGAA
>JAAURZ010000451.1 GCA_012031955.1 Bacteroidia bacterium | reverse complement strand
CCTTGTGCGATGCCGCTGTTGGTGGTGACTTCGTAGCGGTACTGTGCGGTACCGCGGTTGGAGTTGTCGGGGTTTTGCCGCACGCCGTCGGCCATGAGGTCAGGCACGAGCACATAGTAGCGGCCATAGTAGTTGGCTGTTTGCAGGCCATCGTAAACGCCGGTGAGCGCGCTGTTGACCTGGTCGATGTTGCCCAACACAAGGTCGTATGTGGCCTGATCCGGATCTGACTTCGTGATAAAGTCTTCGCCGCATGACGCTGACACCATTATCAGCGCGATTCCAATGTATCGAATAAATTGCTTGTTCATTGTAAAAAAGTTTAGAGCCCAAGGTTCACGCCGAATGAAATCGTGCGCGGGTTAGGATAGGTAAAGCTGTCGACGCCGTTGATAAGTTGTTCCGGATCCAGGCCGTCAAATTCACTGAAGGTAAGCAGGTTGGTACCCATCACGTACACACGTAGTGACTTGAGCTTTGCTTTCGAAACGAGGTTGACAGGCAGGGTGTATCCCAACTGCACGTTTCGCAACCTGATGTACGACCCATCCTGCAAGTCGCCGGTGTCTACCGCGCCGCTACGCAGGTCGGTGCCATTGAGGCGTTTCGGAAACTGGGCTATGTCGCCGGGTTTCTGCCAACGGTCGAGTTGCGAACGTTTCTGGTTTTCCGACATGAAAGCGCCGTTGCTTTCGTAAACAAATGCAAAGTTGTCGTAGATGTAGGCACCTACGCTGAAAGAGAACAATGCGGTAAGGTCAATACCCTTATAAGTGAATGTATTCCTGAAACCGCCAAAATATTTGGGCGTCGACGATTTGCCGGTCATCAAGCGCAATGCCGCGCTATACGAGTTCACGATGTTGCCCTCGGCATCGTACCAAAGGGGCTCTCCGTTGGCAGGATTCACGCCGGCGTATTCGGCCAGGAAGTATTCAGACCAGTCGTGACCGAGGGTGCTGTTTTTTCGTGCCATCGATCACTTCCGTTTGACCACCGCCGATTTCCAGCACTTCATTTTTGTTGAATGCGATATTGAAACTGGATGTCCACTGAAAATCGCCTGCCTGCACATTCACCGTGTTAAGGGTGATCTCCCATCCGCGGTTCTCCATGGAGGCGGCGTTTGTCAACACGCTGTTGAAGCCCGTTGTGCGCGAAACCGGAACGTTGAAGATAAGGTCGGTTGTACGGCGGTTGTAGCGATCTACAGTACCGGACAACCTGTTGTTGAAGAAGCCAAAGTCCACGGCGAAATTGTATTGGGAAGATTTCTCCCACGTCAGGTTAGGGTTGGCTATTTGCGAGGGATTAAATCCAGGCTCTCCGTTATAGGCGGATGTTGTAAACAAACCCTGTGACTGGAAATCGCCGATGTTTTCGTTGCCAGTGGTGCCATAGCCGGCGCGCAACTTAAGCGAACTCAGGAAGGTGGCTCCGCTGAGGAACGCTTCGTCGCCGAGCAACCACGAGCCCGACACGGCCCAGAAGTCGCCGTACTTTACATCGGATCCGAAACGCGACGAGCCATCGCGGCGGAAGCTGGCGTTCAGGAAATAGCGCTGCTTGTAATCGTAGCGGCCGATAAGGAGGTAAGAGACGAGACTCGAACTGGTCTCGGCGCTGCTCGACGTTTCAGGGGTTGCACCGCTCACGGCGTTGATCAGCCTGTCGTTGGCGAATCCGATGGACGACAATGTGCTGAATGCACTTGTACGTTCCAGGGCTTCGAACACGCCAATGGCCGACACGTTATGGTTGTCGTTTATGGTGGTGTTGTACGAAAGTGTGTTGGTAGTTTGCCAGATGATGGCGCGCTGTGTGTCGAAGCCAGACCGGCCACTTACGCTTGCACCGTCGCCAAACTGCGAGTTCTGATACACTTGCTCCACGCCGTCGTAGAAGTCGACTGAAACAGCCGCGTTGAAGTTCAGATTTTTCAGGATGTCGTACGATGCATACATGCGGCCGAGCAGGCGCGCCACGTTGTTATCGTTCCTGTCGAGCGAAGTGATAGCAAGGGGATTGTATCCGTCATTGGCACCGGGAGAACTCTCGCCGAGGGCACCGGAAAAACCGGCGAAGAAGGATGCCATCTTCGTTGCGCACCGGCGCGTTGGGCGGCAGCAGCATCGACTGCAGTACAAGGCTATTGAAGTTAGATCCGTCGGATGTGCTTATCTGCTTGCTGTACGATGGCGCGAAATTCAGTCCCATTTTGAATTTCTCCGTCGCCTGGTGATCGACATTGAATCGCGCGCTGAAACGCTCGAGACTGGTATGGATGGTAATGCCCTCTTGCTTGAAGTATCCACCGCTCACGAAGAATTGTGTTTTCTGATCACCGCCTTGTGCCGACACATCGTAGCTCTGCGTTTTCCCGGTTCTGAAAATCACGTCGTACCAGTCAGTTTCGATTGCGGCGGAGCCGGCAAAGTCATCTGCGCCGGCAGGATCGCCACCGCTGTTGAGGTAGGCTTCTTTTCGCAGCATCACATATTCTTCGGCGTTAAGGCGCTCATACTTCTGGTATGCCTGGTCGGACAAGCCATATTGCGCATTTACATTTATCTGCGTTGCGCCTATTTTTCCGCTCTTGGTGGTGATCAGTATCACACCGTTCGACGCGCGCGATCCATACTGTGCCGTGGCTGCCGCGTCTTTGAGCACAATCACGTTTTCGATGTCGTTGGGATTGAGGTTAGCCAGCGCATTGGCGGTAGCGGTGTTGCTGGAAAGATCGCCGGTTTGTATGGCGATGCCGTCCACCACATACAGCGGTTCGGCTGAAGCGACTGCCGACCCTATGCCGCGGATACGTACCTGGGTTGCGGCACCAGGAGAGCCGGATGCGCCTGTCGAAAACAAACCTGCTACGTTACCCTGCAGGGTGCGCGACACGTCGGCTATCGGTATCTGAGAAATGTTCTCCGAACCGACCCTGACAACCGAACCGGTAATCCCTTTGACTTCCTGTTCGCCATAGCCCGTCACCACAATTTCATTCAGTTGTGTAACGTCCTGTTTCATTTGCACGTCTATCACAGCACGTGCGCCCACTTCGACATCTTGCGACTGCAACCCGATAAAGGAGAATGCGAGGGTTGTGGCGCCCTGCGGCACCGAAAGCGAGTACTTACCCTCCACGTCCGTTACGGTTCCGTTGGAGGTTCCTTTTACAATTACGTTGACACCGGGGAGCGGTGTGCCATCCTCAGCCGCCGTCACCCTTCCGGTAATCATTCGGTCTTGCGCCCATACCATGCCAAGGCATAAACACAACCCCAAACAGGTGAGTAAAATTTTCTTCATAATGTACGTTTTGGTTAATTATTGACTCCAGCACGTCTGTTGTTCGATAGAGATGCTGTTATATCAAAACTCCAAAATGAAGCGGCCAAAAGAATGACTCAAAGAGTAGTAATTGCCAGCCTGTACTTTCACGTCAATAACGTGAGGGTACAGGCTAATAAGAAAAGAGGCTGCCTTTTGGGGACAGCCTCTCTCCG
>JAAURZ010000450.1 GCA_012031955.1 Bacteroidia bacterium | reverse complement strand
TCCGATCATCAGGTTGTCGTACAGGAATTCGGCGCGGTAGGTATTGTTGGCAAGGACTGCCCCCTACTTTGGCCGCTGCCAGAAACACATACTCGGGCTTTTCCATTTCAAAAAAATCAGCCACCGCAGCTTGATTTCTCAGGTCAAGCTCGGAAGATGTGCGACACACGAGATTGTGAAACCCGGTCGATTCAAGTCTTCGAACGATCGCCGACCCGACCATTCCGTTGTGCCCGGCGACATATATTTTTGACGTCGTATTCATCATTCGTGGTAATGATATATTTTATGGCCGCCTTCTTTCAGGAATGAATCCCGCCGGAATAATTCCAGGTCGCTTTCAACCATGTGTTCAATGAGGCCATCGAGTGTATATGTTGGTGACCAACCGAGTAGCTGGTTTGCTTTTGTCGGATCGCCGATTAACAGATCAACTTCGGTGGGCCTGAAGTATTTGGGGTCAACCTTTACAACTTCATCGCCTGGTTTAACAGTCACGTCGGGGTTATTCACAGCGGTCACTATTCCTATCTCGTGCTGGCCTTCGCCCTTAAACTCAATTTGAATTTGAAGCTGTTTGAATGTTTTTACGATGAACTCTTTTACCGAGGTGGTCACGCCGGTGGCAATTACAAAGTCTTCGGGTTTGTTGTGCTGCAACATCATCCACATCGCCCGGATGTAATCCTGGGCATGACCCCAGTCGCGTTGTGCATTAAGATTGCCGATATACAAAGTGCTTTGCAAGCCCAACGCAATACGGCAGGCGCCACGCGTGATCTTGCGTGTAACAAAAGTTTCTCCCCGTATGGGCGATTCGTGATTAAAGAGAATGCCGTTGCAGGCAAACATGTTGTAAGCCTCGCGATAGTTTACGGTGATCCAGTAGCTGTATAACTTCGCCACCGCATACGGCGAACGTGGGTAAAAGGGGGTAGTTTCTTTCTGTGGCACCTCTTGTACGAGGCCATACAATTCCGACGATGACGCCTGGTAGAACCGCGTTTTCTCGACCAGGCCGAGAATCCTGATCGCTTCGAGTATCCTCAGCGTACCGAGGCCGTCAACGTTGGCAGTATACTCAGGCAAATCGAAACTCACACGCACGTGCGACATAGCGCCAAGGTTGTAAATCTCATCGGGCTGTATCTCCTGTATGAGCCGGATCACATTGCCGGAGTCGGTAAGGTCGCCATAGTGGAGCTTCAGCCGCACATTGCTGTCATGCGGATCCTGATAAAGATGGTCGATGCGGTCTGTGTTAAAGAGCGAGCTCCTGCGCTTTACACCGTGTACCTCATATCCTTTAGACATGAGAAACTCAGCAAGATAGGCTCCGTCTTGTCCGGTGACACCGGTGATAAGTGCTTTTTTCATGGATGCAAATGGAGGTCATAATAAGGGGCAAAATTACAGAAAAATCGCCGCAACGTAGCGACGTTTTATCGGCTTTGATGGCGCTACAGAGACGCATCAGCGCTCCAAAAAGTTGGGATTTGGCTTGGTTGCGACCTACAGGGAGTTAGTCAGCCATTACTTTGAGAATGACTCCTGATGTGATGCACAAGTCCTATTGACGGCTTGGCGTCTTCGAGGCCAAACCCTCTCCCAGCCAGAATAGCCTCGTAGCTTTTTGTATGAAGGTCTGTAAAGCCATCACTAAACTCAATCTCTTCTCCTTCCATAGTTAGCGAACGGAATGTACGCTTGCCCTGCGCCTTCACGCTGTCAGGCAGGTTACTGGCATTTATACTCAGGTGCCATCGCACTTTCGCTTTTGAAAGTTTCAAATATCCGGATGCGCTGTCGCTTGTTAGAGTTTGCACCACATTTTCCTCGACGTCTCCAAAAACCCATAGGAGCATATCAAAGAAGTGGATACCTATGTTGGTTGCAATACCGCCCGATTTGCTCACATCTCCTTTCCAGCTAATCTGGTACCAATGACCTCGCGATGTAATGTAATTCAGATTGACGTCGTAGATTTTGTCAGCGGGACTGTTTTTAACCCTTTCGCGCAATGCGATAATACTTGGGTGTAGTCGCAGTTGCAGGATCGTGTAGATTTTCTTACCTGTCTCTGTCTCGATGTCAGCAAGGGCGTCTACGTTCCAAGGGTTTAACACGACAGGCTTCTCGCAAATTGCATCTGCACCATGTCGCAGTGCGAACCGAATATGCGAGTCGTGCAAATAGTTGGGGGTACAAATGGAAACGTAGTCGATCCGGGTACCTTTTCGCTTTAGCTTGTCAATATGACGATCAAAGCGTTCGAATTCTGTGAAAAATCTGCGTTGGGAAATAACTATCGATAATACCAACCGTATCCGATTTATCCAATGCCGCCACCACGTTGTTACCAGTATCACGGATAGCTTGCAGGTGTCGTGGTGCAATGTATCCGGCCACACCGATTATTGCGAAATTTTTCATATACCTAAATGTTGTTCAGAATGATCTTTACGAGTTTTTCCGCCGCATGCCCGTCACCATAAGGTTGATAGCTCCTATTCGGAAAAGGTTGGCCACTTATTTGCTCAGCCAGGGGCACGAGGGATGATAAAGGAGTAGCCAGAAAGTTGTATCCATTCTCAACCAGCTCAACCCATTCTGTTTCGTCTCTGACTGTGAGACAAAATTTTTGATTTAAGAAGGCTTCCTTCTGCATGCCGCCTGAATCGGTGATTATAAACTTACAGTTCTTTTGAAGTGCAATCATTTCAAGGTAGCCAACGGGCTCGATAAGTCGAAGATTCCCATTCGACATCGCCGGCTCGGATTTTTCCAAATGTGCTTTGGTACGCGGATGTACCGGAAAAATGATCAAATTGTGGACTGCCAGTTCACTCAATGAATCAATGATCGTTTTGATTCGTTCGGGATTGTCGGTGTTTTCTGCACGATGGATTGTTGTTAGTATGTATCCGTTGGGCTGCAAACCCAATGTCTTAAGTGTAACCTGAGAGCGATCAGCGTTCGTTTGATAGAACTTTATTGCGTCGAACATCACGTCGCCCACCAAGTGGATTACAGATGGTTGTACACCCTCATGCAACAGATTATCGACGGCTGCTTCTGTCGGGGCGAAAAGCAAATTTGAGATGTGGTCGGTAAGAATGCGATTGATTTCTTCGGGCATGTCGCGGTCGCGCGAGCGCAGGCCCGCCTCGAGATGCGCCACCGGGATACAGAGCTTCGCGCCCACCATCGCGCAGGCGGCCGTCGAATTGACGTCACCGACCACCACGATCCAGTCCGGGCGCTGCGCGAAGCACACCTTCTCGTACTCGATCATCACGCGCGTGGTGGTGATGTAGTTCAGCGTCTTCTGGATGCCGCGCTTGCCCTGGCACAGCTTCAGGATCGCGCCGACGTGTTCGTCCTTGGTCAGGATCGTGGCGGTGATGATCGGCTCCTCGATCGTATCGACCTGTCCGGGATCGGGCAGCCGCGCCCGGGGAATCGATCTCGATCGTCTCGCCGCTCGTCTGCTTGACGCGGTAGCGCACCGAC
>JAAURZ010000449.1 GCA_012031955.1 Bacteroidia bacterium | reverse complement strand
ACTTCGCTCCGGTAGCCGTTGGCGTAGCCGCCGTGGTATACGAGCGTATCCGAAGGGTAGTGAAGCACGCGCCAGCCAAGGCCGTAGTAGGCTTGCCGCAGCCGGTGCCAGCGGCCGTAATTCCGGTTTTTCGAGGTAGCAACTACCTGCGGCGTGAACATCGCTCGCCGGACGGAGTCGGACAGAACAGCGGGTTCGTGTCCGAGCAATGCGATAATCCACTTACCCATGTCGCTGATGCTGGCGTTTACACCTCCGGCCGGCGCTACGTTATAGTAGGTTGTGTTGACTTTTGTAGGATGCCACCGACCCCGACGGAAGTAATGCGGCAACGCGACGTTGTCGGCGTGCATAATTTCTTCGTAACTGATCGATGCGTGCTCCATTCCCAGCGGCTGAAAAACGCGCTCCCGCATCAGCTCTTCGTACGACATCAGCGCAGCAGCCTCATCTACCTTGCCAATTATGCTGTATGCCACATTCTGGTAGCAGTACAGTTCGCCTGGTTTGGCAATCAGCGGTACCTCTTCAAGGTAGCTGAGGAGTGTATCGAGCGGAAGGTTCTCTTCCACGAGGTTGGTGTAGGTGTGATAAGGTAACCCGGTGGTGTGCGACAGCACATGAGCGAGTGTGAGTGCCTCGGTCTGATCTTTGGAATGCAGGCTGAACTCAGGAAGATACTGCACCACCTTGTCGTTCCAATGCAGCAGCCCGTCTTGCACCAGCGTGCCCGTGAGTGTGGCCGCAAAAGACTTGGAGACTGACGCAAGGCGGAA
Source organism: Bacteroidia bacterium (assembly GCA_012031955.1). The sequence continues at coordinate 2,750 of JAAURZ010000449.1, read as the reverse complement.
CACCGTGTTTTCGTCGACAGAGTCGGGTGCATCGGTGGACCGAACACCGAAGCCGCTCATGAATATGATCGTGGAGTCGTGTACAATCACTACGGCTGCGCCCGGCGTATGGGACGATGCTTGAAGCTGCTCGATAATGCCCTCGTATTCGTCGATTACCTCCTGCAGATAGGGATTGATTTGCACAGAAGTGCGCCGCGGCTTGGCCACAGCCTTCTTTTCAAAAGTGGCGTGCTCGGGTGTGTAGTGCGACAGGAACAACGGCAACGCCAGGAAAATCAGGCCTGAGAGGGCTATGTAGGTCCTTTTTTTCGTCATCAGGATGGTTTTGAACCACGCTCGCTAGAGCATTCCTTTGTCTGCAAAGCTAATATAATTTTGCCCTGCAACTATCAAATGGTCCAAAACCTGGATATGGAACAACTTCCCGGCGTTTACTAATTGGTTAGTAAGAATGATGTCGGCATCGCTCGCGCGGAGGTTGCCGGACGGATGGTTGTGTGCGAGTATGATGCTGGTGGCCAAGCCGTCTACAGCCTGTTTGAAGATCAGCCGGGGGTCGGCCACTGTGCCAGACACGCCTCCGTGGCTCACAAATACTTTGCGGGTTACGCGGTTCGCCCGGTTGAGCAACAGCATGAGGAATATCTCGTTGGGCGCATCAGTGAGGTCGCCTTTTACGATCTCGAACGCATCGGTGGAACTTGTTATTTTGGGCTTTTCTTCCATGTTGGTATTTCGGCGCCTGCGGCCCAGCTCGATAGCCGCCAGTATGGTAATGGCGCGCGCCTGGCCTACGCCTCGCACTTTGGTAAGGTCACTTATTGATTTGTGGGCCAGCTCGTGCAGGTCGTGATTACAGGACGATAGTATTTGCTTGGCAATATCTACGGCTGAGTGCTTTCTTGTGCCGGAGCCCAGGAGAATTGCGAGCAGCTCTGCATCGCTTACGGCTGAATTGCCTTTTTGAAGGAGTTTTTCGCGCGGGCGGTCGTCTGGCGACCAGTCTTTGATTTTAAGGGAATAGTCCATGACCAAATTTGGTAGTGATTGTTTTTGGTTGGCTACGTCCCCTATTCGTACAAACCCCCGAAATATACAAAAAAACCTCGCGGGCGCGAGGTTTTTCCATCTATAAAAAATAAGAAGAAAGTAATTATGCCAGTTTGTTGACGTACTTGGTAAGCTTCGATTTTTGGTTCGCTGCTTTTTTCCAGTGGATCACGTTTTTCTTGGCGAGCTTATCGATCATGCTTGCCACTTCTTTCAATAGGGCTTCCGCTTCAGACTTTACAGTGGTCGACTTCAGACGCTTCACAAATGTGCGCGTAGTCTTGTGCTGGTACCTGTTTCTGAGGCGCTTGGTTTCGTTTGCCCGGATTCTTTTCTCTGCTGACTTGTGGTTTGCCATATCAGTTATTCCAAATAAGGACTGCAAAGGTAAAGTGAATTATCGTATTTGCCAACAAATGAGAGAAATTCGGCTCCCCTTCGTGGATTTTTGGTGTACCTGATCGGTTTGCCCGATTCGGCCAGGGCCCGCAAAACCTGCTTAATTATCACAAATTGGCACATTTTCTATCTTTTTTGGCTCATTACATCCGCGAAGTTACCTAGGTTTGGAACCGCAAAAGATATTGGGCTGTCTATGTTCTCAAGTAAGTTCAAATGTGCTGCTAACGTCTCGGCGTTGCGCAAAGCAGGTATCTTCCTGATCGTCCCTGTTTGCTTTCACATCAATGCTGTGTGGGGTTTTTTCGGACACCAGCAAATCAACAAGCTCGCGGTTTTCACGCTGCCGCCAGACATGATCCGGTTTTACAAGGAGCACCTTAATTATATTACAGAGGCTGCGGTAAATCCGGACCGGCGACGTTACGCGGTGCCGGATGAAGCGCCCCGTCATTACATCGACCTCGACCACTATGGCGATAGTGCGATATACTATCTTCCCAAGTACTGGACAGACGCTGTTGCCTGCTACTCAGAAGACACCTTGAAAGCGTATGGCATCGTACCATGGCACATTAATACGATGTATGCACGACTGCGCCATGCCTTCCTGCTTCGCGACCCTGACTTGATACTGAAACTCTCGGCGGAAATTGGCCACTACATTGCCGATGCGCATGTGCCGCTGCATACCACAGAAAACTACAACGGCCAACTTACAGGACAGGTGGGCATACACGGGCTTTGGGAATCGCGCCTGCCCGAGTTGTTTGCTGGCAACTATGATTTTTTTGTTGGCAAGGCGGAGTATCTGACCGACGTACAGGCAGCAGCATGGAACGCCGTGCGAGAATCGAATGAACTCGTTGCAGAAGTGCTGGCCCTTGAGAAAGATTTGACCGACGTGTATCGCGACAAAAAATTCGGATTCGAAACGCGCGGCCGCCAGACATTGCGCGTGTATTCAAGGGCGTTCTCAAAGGCATACCACGATCGCATGAAGGGTATGGTGGAGGCGCGCATGCGTGCCGCTGTTAAAATGATTGGAGACGTCTGGTACACGGCCTGGGTGGAGGCAGGTCAACCCGATATTACGGCGCTTATTGAATACAAGCCGGGTGACGAAGAACTTGCCAGGAGAAAAGTGGAGCTGGAGCAATGGCGAAATGCACCAGCATCGGGTCGCCCGCATGAAAACCGGTGAATCTTTCCCGATCTATTTTGTTATCTTTCAACTACCTAACTTATCAAATAATAATTTGGATCGGCATGTTGCGCGGAGGTCTTTGGTTAATCAC
>JAAURZ010000448.1 GCA_012031955.1 Bacteroidia bacterium | reverse complement strand
TCAGTAGATTAAGAATATCACGACGTGTTGGGTCGGCGATGGCCTGAAAAATATCCCTGCGAGCTTGCATTGGCAATTGTGTAAGTGAATACTTACGCAATATATGTGTAAGCATTTACTTACACAATGATTCAGCAGAGATTTTTCGTTGAATAATTGAAATTAGAGTAAAACCTTATAAAAGTTTATATAATAATAGATTATAGCCATATATTTGTGGTGCCAATATATGGCTATGGACAAATGAAAAACATCTTGATTGATCTTCTTGACAAGAAATTGTCATACTGCAGTAGCCTGCCCGATGCACCCGCCAAAGGCTGGGTACACGCTGTGCGAACGGCAATGCGCATGTCTTTGAGGCAATTGGCGGAGCGCCTTCACATCACTGCGCCGAGTGCGCACGAAATAGAGAAACGCGAACGAGAGGGTACGATTACGCTCAATGCGCTGCGCGCTGCGGCTTCTGCTTTAAATATGAAACTAGTTTACGGATTTGTACCCGTCGACGGTTCCCTCGAAAAGAGCATCGAAAAACAGGCGCTCGCAGTTGCCCGGAAAATTCAAAGCCGGGCCAATCAGTCCATGATACTGGAAGACCAGGGTCTTGAGCCGGAAGACATCGAGAAATCGGTACGTGAGATGGCTTATGAGATCAAAAAAGAGATGCCTCGCTACCTATGGGATTAGACTTCAATCAGGAGGCCGGACAAACTTTATTGGATCCGGATGAAATGGACGGCTCCTGGTATCTACCATCACGACGCGAGCCGAGTTGGACAGATTTGAACAGGCCAACATCGCGCGCGCCATGCAGTGGACGTTGCGAAGCAGACTGACTGAAAAGGAAATCCTGTCGGAGACTTTTGTGAGGGCATTGCATCGCCGCATGTATGGTGATGTGTGGGAGTGGGCAGGCAGTTCAGAAAGTCGAACAAAAATATCGGTGTTGAGAGCCACCAGGTAGGCATCGAGCTAAAAAAGCTTATCGACGACTGTGCCTACTGGATAGCGCACAATGTATATGCACTTGACGAAATCGCCATTCGCTACAAGCATCGGATTGTTCAAGTACATTGCTTCGCCAATGGCAACGGGAGGCACTCGCGTCTTATGGGCGACCTGACTGCAATGCATGTTTTTGGAAAGCCGTTTTTTTCATGGGGAAGCTCACTGCCATCGGAGCAAGTCAGGCCGACTTACATTGCAGCAGTGAGGCATGCTGACCAGGGAAACTTCCTTCCTCTCATCGAGTTTGCACGCCAGTGACTCACTCGTCTCGTAAAGTGTCGGCCGGGTTTACGCGCGACGTCTTCAGCGTTTGCAAACTTATCGTACACAGCAACAGCAACATCACCAGCGACACAGCAATAACGTAGCTGGCAGGCGTGATGTCGACGTGATAGGCAAATTCTGACAGCCATTCGCTTACGCTATATATACTTAAAGGAACTGCGATGATGCTTCCAATCAACAAGATCATAAGGTATTCGCGGCTCATCATACGCACCAGGTCGGTGAGTGAGGCTCCAAGCACTTTCCGCACGGCGAATTCTTTCATCCTCGTTTTGAGTGCATAGGTTATGAGTCCAAGCAAGCCCATAAATGCAATTGCGATTGCCAGGCCGCTGAAGATGAACAGCAGTTGGAGTTGCACGCGCTCGCCTTTGTATAAATTCTCATAGAGTTCGTCGAGGAAGTGATACTCCATAGGATAGTGTGGAAACAACTTGTCCCAGGCAGTTTGCATTTGCTGCACCGACGCTTGCAATCTGTCGGTAGAAACTTTGACCAAGATGGTCCGAAGCCAGATCGGCTCGTTTACCATTATCACAGGATCTACTTTATTCTTCAACGTCTCCTGATGGAAGTCTTTCACCACACCACGAATCGGCCCCGATGCCAACGCAAAATCGCCTATGGACCAACTGATACGCTGCCCAATGGCGTCCTCCGCCGATTGCCATCCAAGCAGGCGCATCGCAGTTTCGTTGATCAGGTATTCACGCGGCTTGCCGATGAGATAGTCTTGAAGCGTATACGTTTCGTTGAATTCCGGCGCCATGAGATCGCTGTTGGCCGGCGCTATGTTATGACCTGCTACAAACTCCAGTCCGAGCAAGGGTACGAGGTCGTGGTCGATTACCTGTATATCGACGATGGGAGCTCTTGCCGGGTCCATGTTCACGCCTTCCACCAGCACGGGACCGCTGTCGCGAATCTCGCGCGACGGCACTTCCATGCAGGCGGCCACGTCGATAATTCCCGGCGCCCCGGAAAGTTCGTTCTTGAACGATGCTATGCCCTCCGTTACTTTGTTAGGCACACCAGGTATCGCAATGACCGCCTCGTGCTTCATGCCGGGATTTTTCCGTGGAGGTATTGGAATTGATTGTAGGCGATAAATGCACTGCCGAGCAATAAGATGGAGATACAAAATTGCAGCGTCACCATCACTCGCTTAAGACTCAGTGGACTTTCCCGCCGTGAAAATGCTATCGCCTTCGAGGTGCGCACTACTTGCATCGGCTTTAGCCCAAGGAGCAACACTACGGGGTAGGTTCCGGCCGCCAGCCCGCAAAGGAGTGCCACGGTGGTGAGCCCAACCACCATTAGCCGAGGATCTATAAGGAATTGCACGGTTATGAATTGTTGAAGAACAGGGAAAACCGCATAGGATAAACCCGCTCCAATGCTCAGTGCGGCCAAGTTATATAGTATCGATTCAGTAAACAGGTAGGTCATCAGTTGGCGCCGCGTCGCGCCCATGATCTTGCGCATGCCTATCTCCTTCGCCTTGCCCAGCGCCATGGCGCTGTTGAGGTTCATGAAGTTGATAACTGCAATGATGAGTATGAACAAGCCGGCCAATCCAACGATTCGCACATAGAACACTTTTCCGTTGGGTACTATCTCACGTGCCAGGTCGGAGTGGAGATGAATACCGGTTAGAGGCTGAAAGACAATGTTGTCAAATTTAGCCACGTTTTCGTTGGAGTATTTGCGGATAAATCCGGGCACCGCCGCCTCCACCTGCTTGATCGTAGCCTTGTCGTCGAGCAAAATGTAGGTGTAAGCCCAACCGGCACGTTCTTCCTTATTCTTGTAGGAGATGAGCATATTTATCGGCAGGTGTGTGTTCGACGGCAGGTCTTCCATCACGCCGGTCACCTGGTGCAGGGTTTCGCTCTTTTCCAGATCGCCGATCACATATATTTCCCGGCCAACCGGGCTCTGATCACCAAAGTACTTTCTGGCCAGCGACCGGGTCAGCACGATGGAGTGAGGCGCCGCCAGAGCAGTGGCAGGGTCTCCTTCGGCAAGCCGCAAGCCAAAGACCTCGAACACTTCTTTGTCAGTTACGTATGCATGCTCGGGTCTGAATTTGTCGGTACCCACGCGCACATATTTCCGCTCGTGGTTTTGAAAGCGCACCAGGTGTTTGACGCCGGGCACGTCGTTCGGAAGTTCATTAATGTAACCAAAAGGCACCCGAGCCCAATGCGTTTGAAACCCATCCTGCGGTGTATAT
>JAAURZ010000447.1 GCA_012031955.1 Bacteroidia bacterium | reverse complement strand
ATTGCCGACGATGGCGGGCAAGCCGGGGGAGATTTCAATAACCTGGCGGCAGGCATTTACATTGTTGACGTGACAGATGCCCGCGGATGCAGCGCGCAACTCGAAAATGTGGTAGTACAGGCGGCAGGATTTCAGTTCACCGCCAATGTGACTCCCGACAACCAATGTTTCGGTGACAATGGAAGCCTGGAAATTTTGGTGACGGAAGGAAACCCACCTTACGAGTATAACCTCGATGACACGGGCTTTCAAAGCGACAATATCTTTTCGGACCTTAAGAAAGGTAAGCACACAGTAATCGTGAATGACATCGACGACTGTTCGGTGACGCTACAAATCACTGTACCACACGGCGACACAGGCACAAGCTGGTCTGGACAGATATTGCCCATCATCGAAAACAACTGTGCTACCGAGGGTTGCCACAACGGCATCGACAGGCCAGACTTGCGGCTTTACGATAAAGCAAAATTTTATGCGAGTTTCATCAAGGCATTCACTCAGGACAGGAGGATGCCACCTTTTGAAGGGTCCCTCGGCCAGACGCAGATCGACTTGATTGCCTGCTGGGTAGACGACGTGCACCCAACAACTAACCGCTAAACGAATCGCCTCTTTGAGTTGCGTGTTGTCGAGATAGTTCCAGACGAGACTGCTGGCGCCAAGAATAGGAGCGGCCTGATTTTGTAATCCGGACGGCAGCACCTTCACCTTTCCGCGGAAGAGCGGCATCAGGTTGGCTTCCATGTGTTTGATAGTGGGCTTGAAAATAAGATCGCCCGCGAGTGAAAGTCCGCCGAAGAGGAAGATCGCTTCTGGATCGGTGTGCACCACAGTATCGGCAAGCTTCATTCCGAGAATTCTTCCGGTGTATTCAAAGGCTGCGAGCGCCACGATATCTCCACGCACGGCCGTTTCCGTGATCATCTTGGTGCTCAGGTTGTCGAAGCTTATTCCGCGCAGTTCGCTTGGTTCAAGGTGGTCGGCCAGCAACTTGTACACGGTGCGCTTGATGCCTGTGGCCGACACATACGTTTCGAGACAGCCCCGTTTGCCGCAGTTGCAATAACGGCCGGCGGGGTTTACCGAGGTGTGACCCAACTCGCCGGCGATGCCGTGCTTGCCGTTGAGCAACTGCCCGTTGGAAACAAAGCCGCTGCCGAGACCGGTACCGAGCGTGATCACGATAAAATCTTTCATGCCCTTTGCAGCTCCGTAAACCATTTCGCCCACCGCTGCTGCGTTGGCATCGTTGGTAACAATGGCCGGCATGTCGAACTCTTCTTTCAGCATATCCGCCAGTGGCAGTATGCCTTTCCATTTCAGGTTGGTAGCGCGTTCGATGGTGCCTTTGTAATAGTTGCCATTGGCGGCGCCTACGCCAATGCCCATGATCTTGTTGTCGCCCTTCAGACTGTCGATGGCCTTTCGCAAGGCAGCGGAAAGACCATTAAAATAATCGCGGAACTCTTCGTACTGGGCAGTGCTGATACTACTGTGAAATACAACGTGTCCATCCCTGTCAACAATTCCGTACTTCGTGTTTGTGCCTCCAATATCAATGCCGATCGTTAGTTCCTTCATATCGATGGATTTTTAGATAGAAAGTATTTTTGCCAGTCTGAGTGATTCATTGTCAATTTCATGATGGTGGCTCATCACATCGTCGAACTTGTTGTACACAATGTTATTGTTGCGTACGCCTACCATCACGTCGTTTTCGCCATTCATTAGTCCTTCCACCGCCGCCACGCCCATGCGGCTTGCCAGCACGCGGTCGAAGTAAGTAGGAGCGCCACCTCGTTGCAGGTGACCCAACACAGTAACCTTGATGTCGAAGTAGGTGGAGCGCTCCGCCACTTTGCGGGCAAGCTCGTTGGCGCCGCCGATTTTTGAGCCTTCGGCCACCACGATCAGGTTCGATTTCTTGGTCGTCTTTTCACCTGCTCCCAGTATGGCGTAAAGGTCGTCGAAGCTCATGTTGTCTTCGGGTATAATAATCGCGGCCGCACCGCCGGCAATACCGCTGTTGATGGCGATGTATCCCGAGTTGCGACCCATCACCTCAACAAAAAAGAGCCGATTGTGCGACAATGCTAGTGTCTCGTATCTTGTCAATTGCTTCCACGGCGGTGTTGGTGGCCGTGTCGTAACCAATCGTATAGTCTGTACCTGCGAGGTCGTTGTCGATGGTGCCCGGTATACACACCGAAGGGATACTGTATTCCTGGAAGAATTTGTGGAGGCCCGTAAATGTGCCATCGCCGCCTACAGCCACCAGTGCTTCGATGCCTTCTTTCTTGAGCGCATCAAAAGCCAGTTGCCGGCCTTCGGGCGTACGGAACGCGTCGCTACGTGCCGACTTTAGGATGGTGCCACCACGTTGAATGATGTTGCCCACCGAGCGTGCGCCCAACTTCACGATGTCACCTTCTATCATGCCTTCATAGCCACGCATGATGCCGAATACTTCTTTTTTATAGTAAATGCCAGCCCTCACCACGGCACGGATTGCGGCGTTCATTCCTGGTGCGTCACCCCCCGAGGTAAACACCCCAATCCTTTGAATTTTCTTATCCATTAAAAGTCAAATGTTCAAAATTAAAAGATGTATTTCACTTTATCATCAAGTAATTAATCAATTGAATTTCAAACGTTTGAAATAATTGATTAGCCCATTAGTTGACGCGTCGTGCGACGCGATTTCACCCGGTTGCTCCAGCTCGGGCAAAATTTTCTTGGCCAGCACCTTTCCAAGCTCCACACCCCATTGATCGAAGCTGAAGATATTCCAGACGATTCCCTGCACGAATATTTTGTGCTCGTACATCGCAATCAAACTGCCCAGCGTTCGCGGCGTCAGTTGTCGGAACAGGATTGAATTGGAAGGCTTGTTGCCGTCGAATACCCGAAAGGGCGTATGATAGTCCACCTGCTCTTCCGTCATGCCGGCACGCATCAATTCCGTGCGCACCTCTTCCGCAGTCTTGCCCATCATCAGCGCTTCAGTCTGCGCAAAAAAGTTAGACAGCAGCTTTGCGTGATGATCGCCAATTGGATTGTGGCTGAAAACAGGCGCGATGAAATCGCACGGTATTACTTTTGTGCCCTGGTGAATAAGCTGGTAGAATGCATGCTGGCCGTTGGTGCCCGGTTCGCCCCAGATCACAGGGCCCGTTTCATGTACCACAGGTTCGCCATTGCGATCAACCGACTTGCCGTTGCTCTCCATGTTGCCTTGCTGAAAATAGGCAGCAAAGCGATGCAAGTACTGATCGTATGGAAGGATCGCCTCGGAGCTTGCATTGTAAAAATTGTTATACCAGATGCCAAGCATTGCAAGCACCACCGGAACGTTTTTTTCGAAAGGCGTTTGTCTGAAATGGTTGTCCATGGCATGTGCCCCCTCGAGCAGTTGCACGAAATGTTCGAAGCCGACGGTGCAGGCGATGGGCAGGCCTATCGATGACCAGAGCGAATAGCGGCCACCAACCCAATCCCAGAACTCAAACATGTTGGCCGTGTCTATGCCGAA
>JAAURZ010000446.1 GCA_012031955.1 Bacteroidia bacterium | reverse complement strand
CGTACAAGAAGGCATCGTCCCTGGTGGTGGTGTATCGTACATCCGCGCCATTGAAGCCCTGAAAGATGCCGACGCCATCGGCGCCAGCAACGAAGATCAGGCCACAGGTATCAACATCGTACGCCTCGCCCTCGAATCTCCCCTGCGTACCATCGCCGAAAACGCCGGTCAGGAAGGTTCTGTGATCGTGAACAAGGTGCGCGACGGCAAGAAAGACTACGGATACAATGCACGCGAAAACAGCTTTGAAAACTTCTTCGACGCGGGCATCATCGATCCTACCAAGGTAACACGCCTTGCACTCGAAAACGCCGCTTCTATCGCCGGCCTCCTGCTCACTACCGAAGCGGTGGTGTCGGAGATACCCGAAGAAAAAGAAGCTCCTGCTATGCCCCACGGCGGCGGCATGGGCGGCATGATGTAATCCATCAGTCAGCTAAATATTAAGAAAGGCTTGACCGCAAGGTCGGGCCTTTTTTTTTGTTGCACTCGCGCGGAACAATTAACTTGCTTGTATGAAGAAGTGGCCTCTCATGCTGTTTCCCCTCGCGCTTGCCGGCATCCTCCTGCTCATGCAGAAGCCAAAACCACCCGTAGTTTTCAACGGACTGGCCGACGGCATTGAAGAAGTCAACCTTGCCGATACGCTGCCCGCCTCGGTCTATTCGGCGCTGGCGACGGTAAAGCAGGTACATGGTGTTCGCATCCGCTATGCTGACGGCACCAGTTCATATTATTTCGAGTACGAAACCGATCATGAAAAACTGCTGACTGCTGTCGGGCACTCCGGGTTTGCCGCGTATGCAAGACTGGCAGATACCCGTTGCCGGGAAATATCATTTGACGATGCGCACACCGACTACAAGCGCGGCATGACTTCCCTGCAGGCCGAGGAGACATCGTTCTTCCGCAATATCAATCGAACAGACTATAATTTCTTTGAGTGTGTAAAAACACCACTCAAGCACACGCTCGTGCTGGACAAGCGCAGCAACCGCACACTTCACAGGGTTGACGTGATCTAAAAAATCACTCCCCACAACAGATACACGAGAAAAAGCGTGACAAGCGCAATGGCCACCCACTTCGTTCCCGCGCTAAACCCGGTGAACTCATACCCGCACACAGGGCATTCCTTGGCGCCGGCCTCCACTTCCATCGCACACGACGGGCATTCTTTCTTTTTCACTTCGTCACTTTTTTATTGACGCAATATCGCTTCTGTCTATCCATCGCGGCTCAACCTCTGGCGGATCGCTGATGTTGCTGAAATGCCGATAGGCATTGAGCACAATCAGCAACTCCATTCGGCGAGCGTCCACCTCGCCCACATACGCGCTCACGGTCTCACCGTCGTGCAGGGTTACCGTTACGTAATCCCACCGCTTCAGCGCTCCAATTACTTCGTCTGGTTTTGGGTCCATTGCATACGTATGGTTAGCTTTACCAAGTTACATTTGCTATGGCAATTTGCCAGATTGTCAAACTGATATTTAACAACCAACCTGATGATCACCCGACGATACCTGTTGCTAACCGCCCTGCTGCTCATGACCCGAATGGGCAACGGCCAGGAGCTTCCTTACCGCGAAATACCGCCACCACCTGCCAGCTACACCGCCGGCACAGTAACCTCAAGAATGGTCGACGGACTTGGGTTCCGCTTTTACTGGGCCACCGAGGGCTTGCGGCCTGAAGACCTTGCCTTTAAGCCCGGTGCTGATGCCCGCACCACGGGCGAAACGGTGCGTCATATCTTCGAACTGTCCACCATCATCGTTAACGCAGTCAATCACGTAGTCAATGAAGTTGCCCCGCCTGAAAATGTCGTTCGAAAATATGCGCGAGCTTACGCTGAAAAATCTGAAAGAAGCGAGCGACAAGCTTCGCAGCAGTACAGACAAAGACATGGAGTCGTATGTAATGACATTCAAGCGTGGCGAGAACAAAAGGGAATTTCCTTTCTGGAACGAGATCAATGGTCCTATCTCCGACGCGTTGTGGCACGTGGGCCAGGTGGTGAGCTTTCGTCGCTCATCCGGCAACCCATTCAATAGCAAAGTCAGCGTACTGACGGGCACAGTAGTAGAATGATTTAGACTAGCGCCGTTATGGTGATGCTGCGGTTGTTAAATACAATGGTATCACCGGGCCATCGCCCTGCAAAAGCCAACGCGATGGGTGCATGCGGCGCCACCGCAAAATAAACCCCGCCCTCGTAGTCGAGTCTACCAAGGCCTGTGGCCACCAGGTAAGTGCCTGTCGATGTTTCTATCAAAGCACCCGGCCCAGCCCGCTGGCTTGACTCATCGACGCGAATGCGTTGAAGCTGCCTGATTGACTCGGTTGCTACTGCCAACTGTTGGCTTAGCTGTTCCTGTTCGAGTTGGATCATCGCCCGCCCTGTTTCATGCTTGTCGCCGGCGGTGCTTTTTGTCTCGGAGCCGAGGGCCTCTCGCGCCTGGCGCATCGCTTCCAGAATGGACGCCTCCTTTTCCCGGAGCTTATCCCCGCAAAGGGCTAAAAGTGCCGCTTTCAACTCAATTGTAATCATGATGTTGTTACGGTTTCTTTCGCCATTGCTTTTTCTCGGAATGCTTGCGCTTACCTTCCACACGACGAGCTTGCGACGCCTTGGTAGGCTTCGTCTTCTTGCGTGCCTTGCGCGGAGTAAATGCCTTGGTCAGCAACTCATCGAGCTTGGCCACCACAGCCTCCTTGTTCTTCAATTGAGACCGGCTTTCCTGCGCCTGCATTACCAGTATGCCCTCCGTTGTGAGCCGCGACACCAGCTTGTGGCGCACCACCACGCGCTGCTCCTCTGTAAGCACGGCGGAAGTGTTGACATCCCAGCGCAACACCACTTTGGAGTTCACTTTGTTTACATTTTGCCCGCCCGGCCCGCCACTGCGCGCTGTTGTGAATTCGAGCTCGGGCATAATTTCCGATATAGACGGCCTCCGGGTCACTCCTTGTAACTTTGCGTCACCATCGGACCGAGCGCCATGCCGCCGAGCAGGTGAAGGTGAATATGAAATACAGACTGCCCCGCATTTTCATTTGTATTCAGCGAAACGCGGTAACCTGTCTCGTCAATGCCCTGATCCTTCGCCAGCTTGCGCGCTGCCAGCATCATCTTCCCCAGCAGAACAGCGTCATCTTCGCGCACTTCATTTAAAGTGGCAATCCTGCGCTTCGGCACAATAAGCAGGTGAACCGGCGCTTGTTTGCGCAATGGCACGAATGCCACCACATAATCATCCTGGTAAATGATCTGGCGTTGCTCCGTGCCCGAGATGATATTTTCGAACGGAGACGGCATGGCAAGCTTCTCCTTCTTGCTTTGTTGATATGCTTCTGACTGCGCCTGCGCCCCCGCTCCTATGAGTAGGGCAACAAGACCGAATGGGATAATTCGCATGCCGGCAAAGGTACGGAAAAAGTAAACTTCAGACCTGCAGCGCGCCTTATGCGGCGGCCTCCTGGTGATAGAACTGTGTGCGGATGTTTGCCTTGAGCTGGTGCAGCAAATTAAACAACCCGAAGTAGGTG
>JAAURZ010000445.1 GCA_012031955.1 Bacteroidia bacterium | reverse complement strand
TCGCCCTGGGCGGCGGGTGTGAGATAGCGATGGCATGCCACATTAGAATAGCATCCAAGAATGCCAGATTTGGACAGCCTGAGGTCGTTCTGGGAACCATTCCGGGATATGGCGGTACTCAAAGACTCACGCAACTGGTTGGACGCGGACGCGCACTGGAACTAATGCTAACAGGCGAAATGATTTCAGCGGAAGAAGCCTACCGGATTGGTCTTGTCAACCAGCTCGCCGACGACAAGGAAAAATTAATGGAGCAGGCCAATCTAATGATGAAAAAAATTCTGACCAAGGGCCCGGTGGCGGTCGCCAATGTGATCAGTTGCGTCAATGCCGGGTTTTCGTTCGAAGATGCCGGCTACGCAGCCGAGGCTGAACGGTTCGCCGAATGCGCCGCTACCCAGGACTTTAAAGAGGGCACATCGGCTTTCTCGAAAAAAGAAAAACCAGTATTCAAAGGGGCATGATCCCCGAACGTATCGGTGAATGAGTAAGATCAAAGGGCTCGCGGGCGAAACGGTTCTCTACGGACTCGGCACCATTCTGCCGAGGATGATCAATTTCTTTCTTATCCTGCCGCAGACTGCTGCCTTTGCGCCTGAAGAATTCGGAATCATCACCGACCTATATGCCTGGGTCGCCTTTCTCAACGTGGTGTATACCTTCGGCATGGAAACCGCCTACTTCCGCTTTGCATCCAAGCCCGGCGCCGATTCCAACCAGGTTTTTCGTACCGCACAAACGGCAGTGCTCACCATCAGCCTGCTGCTGTCGACACTCGCCATCTTATTTTCTGCGCCAATTGCAGCAGCCTTCGACATTGCAGGCAAAGGGAATTATATCATCTGGCTTGCGCTCATTATGGCCATCGATGCCAGCGTAGCCATTCCGTTCGCGCGCCTGCGCCTGCAGAAACAGGCCCTGAAATTCTCGGTCGCCAAAATCATTAACGTCCTGATTGTGGTGGTGTTCAACGTCTACTTTTTGGAGTACGCTTACAATCCCGCGGTGGGCGTGGCCTATGTGTTTCTGATCAACCTCATTGCAAACGCTTTTTATCTCGTGTACTTCGCCAAAACATTATTGTCGTGGCGGCCGGCGTTCCGGCGCGACGTGTTTTGGTCAATGTTCAACTACGCCTACCCTATCATGATCACGGGCCTCGCCGGCATGACCAACGAGATGTTTTCGCGCGTTACGCTGCGGTGGTGGCTGCCGGAAAACTTTTACGGCGAAGGCAAGAGCGCACAGTACGCACTCGGCGTGTTCGGCGCCTGCTATCGCTACGCAGTATTCATGAACCTCGCCGTGCAGGCGTTCCGGTTCGCTGCCGAACCATTCTTCTTTTCCAACGCGCACGACAAAAAGTCGCCAGAATTGTTTGCGCGGGTAAACCACTACTTCATCGTGGCTTGCTGCTTCTTCTGGCTGGCCATCAGCACCAACGTCGATGTGCTGAAATACCTGCTGCGCGATGAAGCCTACTGGGAAGGGCTCGGTATAGTACCTGTGCTGCTGTTGGGTTATCTCTTTCTTGGCGTCTACTACAACCTTACCGTGTGGTTTAAACTTACCGACCGCACTTACTATGGCACCATCATTGCGCTGATCGGCGCAGTGGTTACCATCGTGTTGAATTATTTTCTCATACCGATCGCGGGCTACACAGGCAGCAGTTGGGCTACGCTGGCATGCTATGCTTTAATGACAGTGCTTTGCTATCTGATCGGCCAACGATATTTCCCCATACCCTACCACGTGCTCACCGACATGCTGTACATCGCGCTTACCGGTGTAGTTATCTATACCGTCGGCCTGGTTGCAATCGATTCGCAGTGGATGGCCACACTTGTGCACCTGGGCGTGCTGGCGGTTTGTGGAGTTGTTATCTTTTTTGTGGAAAGGAAAGGATTACGAAGGGCTTTGGCCTGATTTTTTTTTAGTTTTACAATCCTTACTATCAGTGTGCTATGAATATTATCATTCCTATGGCGGGCTTGGGAAAGCGCATGCGGCCGCATACGCTTACGGTGCCCAAACCGCTTCTGCCTATCGCCGGCAAGCCGATCGTTCATCGACTTGTGGAAGACATCGCAAAAGTATGTCCTGAAAAAATAGACAAGATCGGTTTCATTATACATCCGGCCTTCGGACAAGAAACAGAAGAGAGCCTCAAGAAGATTGCAGGCGAAGTGGGCGCGGAAGGGAAGATATATTATCAGGAAACCGCGCTCGGAATTTCCCACGCGCTGTTGTTTGCCAAAGAACTGTTCACCGGTAAGGTCATCGTGGCTTTTGCCGACACGTTGTTCCGCGCCAACTTCAAGCTCGACACCACGCAAGACGGCATCATCTGGGTACAGAAAGTAGATGACCCGTCGCAGTTCGGGGTGGTGAAACTCAACGACAAGAAACAAATCGTCGACCTTGTGGAAAAACCATCCACGTTCGTTTCTGACCTCGCCATTATCGGAATATATTTTTTCAAAGACGGCAAGGCGCTCGCCGGCGAAATGCAATACCTGATCGACAACAACATCAAAGAAAAAGGTGAGTATCAATTCACCAGCGCATTGCAGGCGCTGAACAAGAAAGGGTCCGTGTTTCTGCCCGGCGAAGTGCAGGAGTGGCTTGATTGCGGAAACAAGAATGTGACGGTGCAAACCAACCAGCGCTACCTGGAATTCATTAAAGACCAGCCATTGATTTCTCCCGACGCGAGCATCACTGATTCAATCATCATACCGCCGTGTTACATCGGGGCCGACGCGAGAATCGAGAACTCTGTCATAGGACCGCACGTGTCGGTGGGCGAAGGCACACAGTTGTCCGACTGCCGTATCTCGAATTCCATCATCCAGAAAAATACACGCATCAGCAGGGTCGTGCTGGAAAATAGCATGTTGGGAAATTTCGTTATTTTTGAGGGCAAATCTGCAGACTTAAGTCTCGGAGACTTCAACACTTTGGTTTAGCACTTTTTGAGATTAATAAAACACCATAGCGCCGCCGGTGCCGTTCTGGCACTTCCCTCCTCGTAGCGGTGGAAGGCAGCGCACAGAAACGCAAAAAGCCGGATACCACGCCCGCTGTCCAGACAGCGCAGTTGAGAGAGGCTGAATTCTTTTTACCGAAGGCGAGAAATATTTCATACTGGAAGACTACGCCAAGGCCTTGCACTACTATCAAAAAACACTGGAACTGAACCCCACCAACGCTACCGTTCATTACAAGATCGCCGACGTGCTTGCGCGCGGCACCCATCAGGACGACCTCACCCATGCCGCAGTGAGCATTGAAGAAGCGCTCCGGCTCGAGCAACACAACAAGTACATCTATATTCTCGCGGCGAGCATCTTCTCAAGCCTCACACAATTCGACAAGGCTGCGGAAGCATACGAAAACATGATAAAGCAGGTGCCTGGTTGTGAAGAATATTTGTACGAACTGGCAGCCGTTTACCAGTATGGCAACCGTTTTGAAGATGCGATCAAAACCTACAAATCGCGCCGAGGCTGTATTCGGCGTGAATGAAATATCTTCGGTGCAAAAAATA
>JAAURZ010000444.1 GCA_012031955.1 Bacteroidia bacterium | reverse complement strand
AACATGAACCAATATGCCGTAGACTTGCGCCTGTTGTTCTCATCTTTTCATGTGTTAATATTTGATTTTAATGGACATATGGAATTCGCTCCCGATAATTATCGGGATGAGAGTTTTTACCTAAGGGGTCGTTGCAATTACCATCCGGCTGGGTATAGTTTTCTTTATGGTCATTTCATTGTTTAAAATTTAAACCCATAGCTGATAAACGGAAGCAATCCAAACAGGCCGGGTTGTACATAGTGCAGCGAACCGTCGCTTTCGTCTTGCTCAATTCCGATTCCGACAGGGTTGGCCCGGTTGTATGTGTTGTAAACGCCGGCGAACCACTGCCATTGAAACTTGCGGCCCGGCTTGCTTTTAAATTTCACGCCAAGATCGAGCCGGTGTGTATCAGACAGCTTTACTGCATTTGCCGAGGTGTAGATGGGGATGAGGTCCACACCTGTGAGTGAGGGCGCGGAAACTACATACTGCCCCACCACCGGCGTAAAACGCGACCCGGATATCAACTCCCATACAAGGGAGAACGACCATCGTCTGTTGAGTGCATATTGCATCACTACCGCGCCGTTGTGGCGACGGTCATACCGCGAGTAAAACCATTCGCCATTGTTCACTTCGTCGAAGTGGCGACGCGACCACGAGAGTGTATAGCTTATCCATCCCGTAAATTTTCCGCTCTCCTTTTTCAAAAGTATTTCCAGTCCGTAGGCATTGCCGTTGCCCTGAATGAGCTTCGATTCAAAATCGGTGTTCAGGAAAAGGTTGGTGCCTTCCTCATAGCCGATCAGGTTGTCCATGTCTTTGTAATATGCTTCCACGCTAAGAAACATCTTTGGCCTCCTGATCATGCGCTGCCACGCGGCGGAATACTGATGTGCCAGTTGCGGCCGAATATCTTTTGTAACCGGGTACCAGATATCGGTGGGCGAACTGATGGCCGAGCTCGACACGCGTTGCATGTACTGAACCATGCGCGAATAGCTGATCTTGATTGTGTTGTTCTTGTCCATTGCGTAGCGCAGCGAGAACCGGGGTTCCGGATTGATGTAGCTCGCATTTTCGACCAGCCCCGACGACAGCCGGAAACCTGCGTTGGCGCGCCATCGCGATGTAACGTCCCACTCAGCCTGTGCGTATGCCGACACTTCGTTGGCAATGCGTCCGTTGGTGCTGCTGCTTTCCAACAGTTCGGCAATGGTGCCGTTGGTATTTACGACGCTCGGGCTCACAAAATGACGCGTCCATTCAATGCCGGTCTTTACCGAAAATTTTCCCAAGGAATCGTTGGCTACTTGCCATCGCACACCCAAATCTTCTATGTCCGACAACGCGTGTACTTCGTTTTCCTCGAAAGCGTTGCTGATGTTGTAGCGGTAGAAGGAACGGATAAGCGAAAGGTGGGTGCTCCATGCCGAGGCAAACCGGTGTTGCCACCTGATGGTCTGGCAATTGTTGCCCGACTCGAAACGTGTAAGCATGCCGTCGCCGTCGTTGTTGCGATCGCGAAACAAATCGAGGATGTCGCTGCCGCCATAAAAGCTTACCTGAACTTGATCGTGTGTTGAGGGTGAAATAATCAGCTTGGCGTTGATGTCGTAGAAGTAGTATGGAAGTTCCTGCCCTATCACCTTGAACAACTGATCGACATAGGTGCGCCTGCCGGCCACCGACAGGCTGACTTTGTTCTTAAGCAACGGCTGCGTGATTGAGAGTCGCGATGCAATGAGACCAATATCGCCGGAAACTTTGGTGCGGGCCGGGTGCGCGCTTTTGGTTTGTATGTCGAGGATGGATGAAAGGCGCCCGCCGTACTGCGCCGGAAACCCGCCGTTGATGGCCTCCACTTTTTCCACCACGTCGGGATTGAACACGGACAAAAACCCAAACAGGTGACTTGTGTTGTAAACCGGCGCGTCGTCTAGCAGCACCAGGTTTTGGTCGGCTGCTCCGCCACGAACAAAAATATCGGAACTTCCTTCCACGCCGCGAAGGGTGCCGGGCAACAACTGAAGGGTTTTGATCAGGTCCGCCTCGCCGCCAAGCACGGGTATTCCTTTCAGTTCATCTTCAGTGAGGGTAATCGTGCCTGTGCGCGTTGATTCGAACACATCTTCCTGCCGATACCTGGCGGTTGACACGACCACTTCATCCAGTTCGCTCACGTCTGTTTTCAGCACGATGTTTAATGTAGTATCGTTTTGCAGCCTGAATGAAATGCGCTGTGTGAAATAGCCGGTGTAACTCACGCGCAGGTCTTTTTTTCCGGTTGATGCGCGCATGGTGAATTTTCCGTGCACATCGGAAACAACGATCAGGCTGTCGGGAAAGAGTGCCAGGTGTGCTTGCGGAAGTTGGTTGCCGTCTCCGTCATAAATAATTCCGCGAATGCTCGCCTGCTGGCAGAGCCCCACTTGTGTGATAAGCACGATTGCGATTACAGCTAAACCTCGCCGCATGATTGGTTGCGTATTGGTATGGAACATTGAAGTTAGCTGAAAAGGTTTGTGTTTGGTTGAGATGCATGGCGCTATCACAAAAAAAAGAGGCCGCCACTCGGCAGCCTCTTTTGCAAAAATTAATCCAATAATGATTATTCATCCCAATACATGCGCGCTTGCATGTTCACTTCCTTAAATGGAATATTCAAATTAAGCAGTCGCTCGTTTTCAGGATATGGCAGCCGGCGCGGTACTGCACCGCCAGGGTTAGTGGCACGGTCGCCTTCGGGGTGCGGCGTAATATCGGGATAGCCCGTTCTCCGATAATCCACCCACGCGTCTACGCCGGTTGAGTATGTGATTACATACTTCTCATTGATGATTACACCAAGGCGTTCATCGTCGGTGGTGGCTGCATCAAATGCGGCGTCGAGGTTGCCAAGATAGGTGGCCACGCCTGCGTCGGCATCCGAGAGGCCGGTTATTTCTGTGATGGATGCCAGGGAGCCTTCGAGCAACGCGGCTTTCACTTCGCTCAGTGCAGCACCCGTCATGAGCAGCGCTTCGGCTTCGATCATCTTCAATTCGGCGAACGTAACAAACGCAACCGGCGAGGCGTCGCTTGTCCAGTAGCCGTCGTTGATGGTATTCAGTTGTGCTTCGCGCGGATCGCCATTGTCGGCGAGCGTTTGCACAAAGTAGTCGCCCATCAGAATATTGCCTGCCCTGTTGAGGTCGAATTCGTAACGCGGGTTGTTTTTGCCCGGCTCAAAAAACTGCCTGAACCCGGCGCTCTCCGAAGTGATGGCGCGCCATCCGCGCGTCATCGACCTGCGGTCGACGCCGATGTTGCCCGTGAGCACGTCGGGCGCGCGTCGCCGCTCAAATCGAATACGACGAGCCCGTTCGACACGTCGGCGGGCACGAGTCGCTCACTGACGTCGGAAAACCGGCCTTTGCCGTCGTTGAGGTAAAGCGCGTCGCGCTCGCCATGCTCCAGCAGGCGTCCATCGGAAGTGATTTCCAGTTGATCCCGATCCTGCGGGCGCACCGAACGCCGACCGTTGATGTTCAGCACTTGAATCCCCGTGCTACGAACGGTCGTCGTGC
>JAAURZ010000443.1 GCA_012031955.1 Bacteroidia bacterium | reverse complement strand
ATCGAGTACAAGTTTTCTCTGCCACCTGTACCACACAAATCAGCAATGTGATAACCATTACCACGGTACCATTGCCGGTCCTCGTGAGTTCGTCGACACCACAATCTGCATGCGAGGGTGCATCAGCTACTTTTGCAATTTCTGCCACAGGTGCTGGTCTTACATACCAATGGCAGGAAGACGCAGGGTCGGGATTCGCCGACATTTCCAACGGCGGCGTGTATAGCGGCGCGCTCTCCAACACATTACAGATAAGCAATGCCACGGGCAAGAATGGATTCCTCTATCGATGCATCGTGTCTTCGGGCACGGTTTGCTCGGTTACGAGTACACCATCGGCACTCACGGTGAACGCATTGCCGGTCGTCGTAAATCAAACACCGGCAGCGGTGTGCGAGGCCGTAGCTGGAAGCGGCACGTCTACTTATGACTTGACAACATTGAACGCTTCCATATCAGCCGGGCAGACAAACCGCGCTGTGGGTTGGTTTACCAATGCGGGGGCTCAGTGCGCCGGTTGCTAATCCAACCAACGCGACAATCAACACCGGACAGATTTATTACGCCGAAGTACGCAACACCGTTACCGGTTGTAGTGCGTCGGGCACCGCTACATTTACTGTAAACAGTTTGCCGACTGCGTCGGCCAATCCGCAAATGCAACCATTTGCAGCGGCACGTCGACGGCGATCTCATTGACCGGAACAGGGTCGCCGACATTTAACTGGACGGTGGCGGCGACTGCCGGCGTGACCGGGGCATCAGCCGGCTCCGGCGCCAGCATCTCACAAACGCTCACGAACACCTCCGCGACAGCGCAAACAGTAACCTATACCATAACACCATCCAACGGATGCACCGGAACGCCAGCCACGGCAGTAGTGACGGTCGATCCTCAGCCCACGGTTTTCACCGTGGGCGGTGGCGGAGAATTCTGCACCGGCAGTGGAAGCGGTGTGATTGTGTCACTTAGCAACTCGCAGTCGGGCATCACGTACGATCTTTTGCTCAACGGAGGTTCCACCGGCATATCAGCCAGCCCGGGTGGCGGAGCGTTCAACTTTACGCCTGTAACCGCGGCTGGCACTTACACCGTGCGCGCGCGCACTGCGAGCAACTGCTTGAATGCCATGACCGGCAGCGCGGTGGTAACCGTGAACAGCATTCCCCCTGCGCCGGGGGCGATATCCGGGTTGGCAAGCGTATGTGTCGGTAGTCAGGCAACGTATTCTGTAGCTGGCACTACGCAGGATTACGCCTGGACTTTCCCGTCGGGGTTCAGTCCAACAACGTCGACCAGCGGAAGCCAGGTGACGGTCGATATTACGGGCGGTTC
Source organism: Bacteroidia bacterium (assembly GCA_012031955.1). The sequence continues at coordinate 2,219 of JAAURZ010000443.1, read as the reverse complement.
CGGCGGACAAGTCAGCGTGCGCAGACAAAACACCTGCGGCACCAGCAGCGCCTCGACCCTTGCTATAGGTATTCTGCCTGCGCCACAAATCACCATTATACTACCCGATCAGGCCTTTGCGGAAGATGCCGTTCAGTTGAGCTACAGTTCCGATGTTGCCATCTCATCGCAGTCGTGGACATTTGGAAACGGTGATCAATCAACAGACACGGAACCAACAGTAACATATGCAAGCGAGGGAAGCTACACGATTTCAATTACGGTCAAGAGCGATCAGGGCTGCGACGGCGACGCCAGCACGGTATTGAATGTGAATCCCAAAGCACTGCTCACCGATTTCAGTATCAAAAATGTGGTGACTGCGAATGGCGATGAAAAGAATGCCTTCCTGTATATAGAACGGATCGAAAAATTTCCCGACAATGAAGTTGTGTTGCTCGATCGTTGGGGTGTTGAAATATTCAGGCGGAAAGGATACAACAACGACTGGGACCTGGTGGTAGACGGTGACTTTATACCTGCGGGCAACTATGTGTGCATCGTGAAAGAGAACGAGAGTGGCAAAGTGTTTTCAAGAACTGTAACCGTAATCCGAGGCCGATGAAGAATTTCTACTCCGCAGTACTGCTCCTTGTCATCACCGCCGGCGCGCGTGCGCAAGACGTGCCTCTGTTCACACAGAAGCTGAGCAACTCATTTCTGTACAATCCATCCGTCGCAGGAAACGGCCTGGGGTCGCTCACGTTTTCTTACAGGCAATACTGGTCGGGCATCGAAGGCTCGCCGCACACCTCATTCCTCAGCCTGCACACGCCACTGGCCAAGCACAAGATCGGTTTTGGCATCAATGTATTTCAAGACAATGTAGGCGTATCGAAAACGCTTATCGGATCGGCAGCGCTGGCATATCATATCCAGATAAACGACGACAACGCTTTTTCGATGGGATTGTCGGCCGAGTATGGGAACTTCCGCACCGGTGGTGTTGATGTGATAGATACGGACGATCCGCTTTTGCTGAACGGTTTCCAGAAAAATGAAATTGACTTCTCGTTTGGCCTCAGTTATCAGTCCAAATACTTCAGCGCAGGCGCTGCTGCCAACCGGCTTACGGCGCTCGTCGGCATTAAGGACCACCACGCAGTTCCCCGAGTACTACTCGGCGTTTCATCAGCGGCAGGTTGCCCATGGCCAACGAGCGCGACAGGCTCGAGCCGATGGTAACCTACCGCAGCCTGTCGCCAGGATCAAATCAGATTGACGTCGGGTTGTACTACACCTTCAAAGACCTGATAACGGCAGGAGGGAGCTACCGCACCGGTGGTGTGGTAAACGCTACGGCGGCAGTGCGTGTGCACCGTAATATATTGGTAGGATACAGTCGCGAAATGTTTGTGGGCGAGTTTGGTTCAACCATCGGAGCCAGCAACGAATTTACTTTAAGGATCGACTTCCGCGACAGGGAGTTTCATACCAAAGTGCGCAACGCCCGCCAAATCAATACACAGGCGCTGGCCGTTCGCCGCAAAACACTCGTTACCTACAAGTCGCGCGGCACAGCGATGCAGAAGAGCAGCCGCTATAAAAAGAAGGTCAGAAAGAACTACATTCACTCGCCCAATTACCGGATGGACAGCAGCAAGAAATTGCAAACCATGAAAGTGTCGAGAAAAAAAACCGGTTATCGTAAACCCAGTAACAAAAAGCGCAAGAGGAGTTACCGCAGACGCTAGTGGTGACAAAAGTCATCACCCGGCGGGAATTATTGATGCAAGCCACCTGTTGCCCTTACAGATGTGTTTGAAACATCGCGAGAATGTTCTGAATACTTCAGAACGCGCAACTACAAACCATTCTAATTATGAACTCAACCATGAAAGTCATTGGCGGCTTCCTTGCAGGCGCTGCAGTAGGAGTGGCTGCAGGAATGCTGCTGGCACCTGATAGCGGGCGCAAAACCAGGCGCAAAATCGCCGAAGAGACCAAGCGGCTCTCCGACAAGTTTACAGACACGCTTTCCACCGCACTCGACAGCGCAAAGAAGTCGTACAACCAGAAGCTGGATCAATATGCAGACAATGGCAAACACAAGATGACGCGCTGAAAGACAGTATCAAGGCGTGACATCGCCACCATCTAACTACGTGGCGTGCTGACAGCGCTCCTGCCTAAAGGGGGCGCTGTTATTTTTGAACTTGTTGACGAGTTGTGCGAGCTTC
>JAAURZ010000442.1 GCA_012031955.1 Bacteroidia bacterium | reverse complement strand
CGCCGGGATCGACGCACGCGGGTTTATTTTGGAGCCGCGGCTGCGTGTGAACTCGGGCTGGGTTTTGCGCCCGTGCGGAAAAAGGGAAAGCTGCCCTACCGCTGCGAGTCCGAATCCTACTCGCTGGAATATGGGGAGGCGGTGGTGGAAATGCACACCGACGCGGTAAAGCCGGGATGGAACGTGGTGCTCCACGACGACTTGCTGGCTACAGGAGGCACCGCTGCCGCTGCAGCCGAGTTAATTCAGCGCGCCGGCGGAACCATCGCCGCGTTTACTTTCTTAATTAATTTGAGTTTTCTCCCCGGCGAAGCACTTTTGCAACGTAAATTTGGTATCAAGCCCATATACCAGATAAGCTACTAAACGGGTTTTGTTGTTATAGTATGATGAGTGGCAAAGTCAACATCCCCATGTTTCCTCTCAACCTGTTACCGCTGCCAGGCGAATTGGTGCCGCTCCATATTTTCGAGCCAAGGTATCAGGAACTGTTACGCGACGCAGAAGCGTCAGACATCAGCTTCGGTATTTACCTGAGCAACGACATCAACGAAGCCCAAGTGGGCTCGCTCATGAAACTGGAGAGCGTGATCAAGCGCTACCCTGGAGGCGAATCTGATATTATTGCAAAATGCATAGGCGCGTTTACGCTCCACAACCTGCACAAGATGTTTAAGGGCAAGCTCTATCCCGGTGGCGAGGTCACGCATTGGAACATCGAGATGGACCAATTTCCGAGACAGGCTTTATATGAACTGTTCCTGCAATACCAATCACTGAGAAATATACATCAGACATTCACACAATTCACCATACATCAGATTGCGAACGAGCTGAGTTTCGATCTGAACGATCGTTATAAGTATCTATTGCTGGAACCCGGTCGGGTGGAGCGTTTTCTGATGAACCGTTTGAAATTTCAGATACACGTGCTCGAACAAGAGACAAAGAGCAAGGATGTGTTTCATCTCAACTGATGAATGCTTCGAACCTTTTTGTAACGACAACGATCGCAGAAGGGTGCGTTTACGCCTGAATCTTTTTTTATCGTATCCTTTCGCAACGCGTAACCGTTTAAGCCTGTCCCGTCAAAGCAAGCATTGTAGCATTATTGTTAACAATTATTAACAGCAAATTCGCTTTGCTTCTGCAACATTCGATTGCATCTGGTCGTCTTAGAGTCGTGTAAACAAACAAACTGATTATGAAAAAGACCCTTTCACTTTTATTTGCTTTCGCGTTTGCTGCCACCGTAGCATTTGCAGGCGAAGATGATCCCAGTGCGGTAGGCGTAGGTGTTATACAGGCCGGATCTATCGTTAAACTCTTGTACAAAGCAGAAGCCGCCGGCAACGTGCGCGTTTCAATCTACGACGCATCAGGCCGGGAACTTTTCCGCGAATCATTCGCCAAAATTGAATCCTTCATGCGTCCTTACAACTTCACAAGCCTTGCCAATGGTAACTATACCATTGAAGTGCGCGATGCAAAGGGCACGCATGTGAAGACGTTGGAATACAAGAAAACAGCCACAGCAGACGAGAGCCTCGTAGGTGTTGTGAAGGTGAACAGCCCCGAAAACCGTTACCTGCTCACGATCGCCAACAAAGAACAAGGCACCGTGTACGTGCGTATCTACAATGCCGACAATGCACTGATCTACGATGGCAAAGAGAATGTAACCGGCAACTTCGCCAAACTCTACAATATTAAGAATGGCGCTAAAGACCTCACATTCGAGGTGTCAGACAACGCTGGAAACGTGAAGCGCATTAAGCACTAGTAAATTTTCGGTAAACGAAAAGGGAAGCAACTCGCGGGTTGCTTCCCTTTTTTTATGGGAATGGCGAAGAGCCCAGGCGTGTTCAGCGGAACACCCGGAAGTGCTGATGCCACGTGTATAGCGGCTAGAGTGTAGCGGCGCTCTCCATGCGGATAATGAACCTGCTCGCGGCAAATGGCTCGTCGTTGTAGAAGCCAGACAGGATTCTGTGCGTAATCTGCTCTATGATGAGCTCCTCATCGCTCTTGCCTTGCTTGCCTCTCCAATACACCCTGTGGGGGTGCCTTTTCATGTCGTCCACATAGAGCCTTGCGCGGTTGTACTGTTCATCCGTAAAACTGATGGTGAAGCACGTTTTTACTTTTTGAGTTTCCATAGCAAACAAAATTTGGCAATAGTTATGCCACCTGAAATTATATGTTAATAATAGCAAAAAAACGTGTCGCCAGGCAAGTATTTGGCCGATGGCGGTCAAAGCTGTTCGTTGATGAGACACTCGGAAAATCCTGATAACTTTGTCGTCTTATGAGAGACTGTTCAATTATTAAGCTATCCAACGGCATCAGGATAGTGCATCAATATATTCCGACCACGCAAATTGTACACTGCGGCATTTTTTTGGGGGTCGGAAGCCGCGACGAGACCCCCGCAAATCAGGGGATAGCACATTTTTGGGAGCACATGGCCTTCAAAGGCACCCGCCGGCGCAAGGCTTTTCACATCATAAACAGCCTCGACGCCGTTGGCGGCGAACTCAATGCCTACACCGACAAAGAGCGGGTAGTGTTTTATGCCTCCGTCCGTAACGAGCACCTCGGTCGCGCCGTCGACATTTTGTCCGACATTACGTTCCATTCCATTTTCCCGGAAAATGAAATCGAAAAGGAGCGGGGTGTGATCCTTGAAGAAATGGCCATGTATATGGATGATCCGGACGACACGCTGCAGGACGAATTCGAACACGCGCTTTATGGAAATCACCCCTTGGGGATGAACATACTGGGCACGCCGCAGTCGGTGCGCAGCTTTAGACGCCGCGACTTCAAGAGCTTTGTGAAAAGCAATTTGTCCACCGACAAGATCGTGTTTTCGTGTATCGGCAACGTTACACGCGAGCGTGTCGAACAGTTGGCCACACAGTATTTTGAACCGCTGCCGACGGTAAAAGTCCGCAAGCGGCGAAAGAAGTTTTCAGTATATCAACCTACCGAAAAGATACTCGAACGGCCGGTGAAGCAGGCGAAGTGCGCTTTTGGCCGCGATGCGTTTTCACTTCATCACGCCGACCGGATTCCGTTCTACCTGCTTACGAACATCCTCGGCGGGCCCGGCATGAATTCGCGCCTTAACCTGGCGCTGCGCGAGCGAAGAGGCTACGTTTATAGTGTCGAAGCGGTATACGTGCCTTACTCCGATACGGGCATGTTTGCCGTGTTTTTCGGCACCAAACCCCGCCAGCTCGACCGCTGCATCAGCCTGGTTAAAAAAGAAATGGCCCAGTTGGCAGACAAGCCGCTCTCTCAACGACAACTGCACGCGGCCAAAGAGCAGGTTATTGGTCAGTTGGCCATTGCAGAAGAAAACAATCTGAGCTTGATGATGATGATGGGACGAACGGTGCTGGATTTCGGCAGAGTGCCGTCTCTGGTAGAAATCTTCGATACCATAGCCGACACCAAAGCGTTAAAACTGCAGCAACTAGCGCGCACGATGTTCGACGAAAAGCGCATGAGCGCCTGATCATGCAGCCACCAGGCAAAACGCAACTAAATTAAC
>JAAURZ010000441.1 GCA_012031955.1 Bacteroidia bacterium | reverse complement strand
ACGGCGGGGTCCTTGATCCGGATGGCGTAGGTGCCGAAGGCGCGCAGCCGCACCGGACCGAACTCCGCGTCGCGCGCGATCACCGGGTTCTTGGTGCCCCACTTCAGGTCCGTGAAGATCCGCGCACTGCAGAAGTACACCTCGGCCTTGAAGGGGCTGTTGAAACCGTACTTCCAACCTTTGAGCGTGGTAAGCACGGGAATGTTTTGCGTTTCAAGTTTATAACGTCCGGGTGTGAACAAGTCGGCAATCTGGCCTTCGTTCACAAACACCGCTTCCTGCGACTCGCGTACCGTAAGTTGCGCGCCATACTTGATCTTATTCTGGTGACGGGGAAATCGCCATACCATCGTGTTTGACGAATCGTCGGTCCATTCGATGATGTCTATGAGTTCATTCTTGATACGATCCCAGATTCCCATACTTCGATGTCGGTTTATTGTGATTCTTAAAGATACAATATACAGGCAGTTGCCCTCACAAAATGCACGATGAATTTTCGATGATAGTTCGTGATGCTGTGGACGGAAATGTTCTTATATTGAATAATCTGCTAACCAGCCACCTATGAAGCGAAGCCTACTCACACTCGCCCTGATCGCGAACCTGCTTATTGTTTGCGCGCAGCCTGCCGACTCACTTTTCAAATCCCTCAAGTATCGCAACATCGGGCCCTTTCGCGGTGGCCGGTCTGTGTGTGCCACGGGCGTGCCAGGCCAACCCCTGGTGTACTCATGGGTACAACCGGTGGTGGACTCTGGAAACAGAAGACGCCGGTGTGTCGTGGTTCAACGTTTCAGATGGCTTCATGAAAACCTCGTCGGTTGGCGCGGTAGCGGTGTCTGAGAGCGACCCGAATGTGGTGTACTGCGGCATGGGCGAGCATGCGCCGCGCGGCGTCATGACCTCGTACGGTGACGGCGTGTACAAGTCAACCGATAGCGGAAAAACCTGGCGAAAAGTCGGCCTTGAAAAGACAATGCAAATCGCGCGCATCGTCATTCACCCAAAAATCCCGATCTCGTTTGGGTTGCCGCGCAAGGAGCGATCAACGGCCCGACGCAGGACCGTGGCGTGTACAAATCGGCCGATGGTGGCATCACCTGGCGGCGCGTCTTGTTTGTAAATGAACTTACAGGGTGCGCTGAACTGTCGATGGACATGAGCAACCCTTTGGTGATATACGCGGCCATGTGGCACCACCAGCGCCTGCCTTGGAAGGTGATAAGCGGAGGCCCCGGAAGCGGACTGTATAAAACCACAGACGGCGGCGAAACATGGCGCCCCATACAAAGCGGATTGCCGAAGGAACTTGGGAAGATGGCGGTGAGCGTGAGCCGGGCAAAACCCTGAAAAAGTATATGCGTTGATCGAAAGCGACTCTGAGAAAGAGCAAGGCGGTTTGTTCGTGTCGGACAATGGCGGTAAGAAATGGTCACGCATAAGCGACGATCATCGCCTGGTGCAGCGCGCATGGTATTACATCGAAGTATATGCCGATCCGCAAGACGAGAACACGGTGTATGTAATGAGTGCGCCTGCGTTGCGCTCCATCGACGGAGGAGTGACGTGGGAAAATATTCCTGGTCCGCATGGAGACTATCACGATTTGTGGATCAATCCATCGAACAACAAAAACATGGTCATTGCCGATGATGGCGGGGCGGGTATCAGCTTCAACAACGGACAAACTTTTCCGCACAAACGAACATGCCAACGGCGCAGTTTTATCGCGTCAACGCCGACAATCATTTCCCTATCGCCTGTACGGAGGTCAGCAAGACAACACGTCTGTTCGCATCGCCAGTCTCGCGCTCGGGCGTCGCGGCATCACTGAACAAAACTGGACTTATTCGGCAGGAGGCGAGAGCGCTTTCCTCGCCTTCAACCCGGATGATCCGCGCTACGTGCTCGGCGGCAGCTACCTCGGCACCATCGAAGTACTCGACACGCAGGCAGATGCCGGAACCAATATTATGGCGGCCCCCATACAATACCTCGGCCGCGATGCCAGCGACATGAAGTATCGTTTCAACTGGAATGCACCCATCATCTGGTCCCGGCATGAGCCGGGTGCTTTTTTCCACGGCGCACAACTGCTGCTGCGCACGCGAGACCTGGGCAAGACCTGGGAGGAAGCCTCGCCCGATCTTACCCGAAACGAAAAAAGCAAGCAGGGCAAAGCCGGAGGGCCATACACCAATGAAGCAGTGGGCGCCGAAAATTATGGCACCCTAAGTTATGTGTTGGAGCCAACGAACGACAAGGACGTTATTTGGACCGGCAGCGACGACGGCCTTGTGCACCTCACGCGCGATGGTTGCAAAACCTGGACAAATGTTACGCCGGCCGGATTGACTGAATGCTTGATTAACGCCATCGAAGTGTCGCCACACGATCCGGCTACGGCCTACATTGCGACCACCCGTTACAAGTTCAACGACCTGGCTCCTGGTATTTACAAGACAAACAACTATGGCAAGACGTGGATCAACATCAGCAAGGGAATTCCGTACGGAGCGTATACGCGCGTGGTGCGCGAAGACCCGGTACGCAGAAACCTTTTGTACGCCGGCACCGAAACGGGTGTCTACATTTCGTGGAACGGCGGCGCCACATGGGAATCGCTTCAGCTCAACCTTCCGGTTACGCCCGTCACCGACCTCATGGTTCACCACGCGACTTGCTCGTCGCAACCGCCGGCCGGTCGTTTTGGATTCTCGACGACATCGGACTGCTAAGTCAATATAAACACAATGAAACCGGTTTGGCAGTCTACACACCCGACGATGCCATAATAGGTAACTGGGGAAGTGAACTGAATAGTTTTTCTGACGAAGAAGATGGCGTGGAACTGTTCAACGGTGTAAACCCGGCCAACGGCGTCGTGATCTACTACCGGTTGCCCGACGGGAATGACTCCACCCACGTGACGATGGAGATACGCGACAAACAAGGTGCGGTGGTAAGGACACTCACTTCCGGCCCCGCCGGGTTCAAGCCGTGGGCGGGCGGCCCTCCGGCCGGGCCCAGGTTAAATTCCGGTTAAAGAAAAATCGCATATACTTGAAAACAAACAAATTTCCTGGACTTGCACGCGTGCAAAGCCGCCATTGACTCGACCCCCGCCCGCCGCTAGTTCTGCCCCAGCGTTCCATGCGGCGGAAGCGGGGGCCAAAGGCATGCAGGAAGGACCGGATCCGGAACGGCTGAGGAAGCTGGAAAACCGGATCGAGGACCTCAAGCGCGCCAGCCAGCCCGAACCCCGCGTGGTCAGGGATCTCGGCGCCGCCGATCGTCGGCTGGCGTATGGTGATCGAACTGGTCTCGGGCCTCGGGATCGGCGCGGCCATCGGATACGGGCTGGACATCCTCCTGGGGAGCCTGCCCTGGATGCTGGTGGTCTTTACATTGCTGGGCTTCGCGGCGGGGGTGAATGTCATGCTCCGCACCGCGCGCGAGGTGCAGAAGAGGAAAGTGGCGGGTCGGACCGCCGGGGACGAGGGGGAATAGACGTGGCGACGGAAGAGCACAGCGAAGGCCTTGCATTCCATCCGATGGAC
>JAAURZ010000440.1 GCA_012031955.1 Bacteroidia bacterium | reverse complement strand
AGCGCAGTAGGCGTCAGACTTTACAGCAACCACAGGCCATTTCATGCAAATCGTATCCATCCCGCTCAAGCAACGTCCGCTCGACATTGCCTTTATCTTTTTCTTTGTCGTCAACTTCTTTCTTGTCACCTACATGATCGACATCGAGCAACTCGTGATCAACGACCCCGGCAACTTCGACTACCCCCTTTGGCCTCCGCGCTGGATGGTAGACCTGGTGCACTGGTACGGGCGCACGTTCGACCCCGTGCTGATGGCAAGGCCAGCGTGGTGGCGCGCCACCATCTGGATCGACTCGCTCTTCTTCGGCCCCTTTTATGCAGCGGCCACCTACGCATTTTACAAAGGCAAGAACTGGATCAGGCTGGTGAGCATTGTGTGGGCATCGGTGATGCTCACCAACGTAACCATCATTTTGTTTGAGGAGGTAAATGGTGCGCACGCCTCGCCGGAATTGGGTCGCGTGTTTCTTGCCAACGCTGCATGGGTAATTTTTCCTGTGTTGGTGCTCATTCGCATGTGGCGCAGCGCTACGCCGTTTACGAGCGCAAAAGCATGAAGCGGTCTTTCAAAGAAAGGTTCGGAACAACCGCGCTGGTAGCGGGCGCATCAGAGGGAATTGGATTCGCTTTCGCGGAATTGCTGGCATCGCATGGCCTCAACGTTGTCATGATCGGTCGCCGCGAACGCACCCTTGCCGACGCCGCCAGCCGGCTACGGGACAGCTATCCGGCAGGCATCACCACGCTTGTATGCGATCTCTCCACCGACGATGCAGCACGTCAGATTGCCGATGCCACGTGTTCGATGCAGGTCGACGTACTGGTATACAACGCGGCGATGGCACACATCGGACCTCACCTGGCGCTCAGCCATGAAGCCCACGCACAAATGGTGAATACCAATGTGGTGGCGCCACTGGCGCTGTGCAACCATTATGGCGCACCGATGGTGCAGCGCGGCAGAGGTGCCATCGTGCTTATGTCTTCGCTTGCCGGCTTTCAGGGTGCCGGCTACTTGAGTCTGTATGGTGCCACCAAGGCATTCAGCCGGGTGCTTGCCGAAGGATTGTGGTACGAATGGCGGACAAAAGGGGTAAGTGTGATGGCCTGTTGTGCAGGCGCGACGGACACGCCGAATTATGCACGGTCGAAGCCTGGTAAGCTTGGCTGGCTCGCCCCGCGCATCCAGCAGCCTCATGAGGTGGCACACGAGTGCCTGGAAAAACTTGGCAGCGTTCCATGCCTTGTCACGGGTGGCGGCAACCGGTGGGCTTCCTTTGTCATGACCAAACTGTTTTCGCGCAAGCGGGCCACTATCATCATGGGCAACGCTACGCGCAACTTATATAACATTCGCGACTGACTCAGGCCGGCAGCAACGTGCTGCGGGCACCGGCGCAAGTGAGTGTGAGCTTGTGCATCGCGCGTGTGCAAGCGATGTACAGCATACTGCGGTCCATCTCGGTGCGATAGTTTTCAACAGAAGCAAATGGTATGATCACGTCGTCGAACTCGAGGCCTTTGGCCAGGTGTACGGTAGCGAGTATGATGCCTTCTTTGAAGGAGGTGCTGTCGGGCGTAAGCAAGTTAATATCCCGGCGGTGGAGTTCGTCGTGAAGTCTCTTTGCCTGCTCCTGCGTTTTGCAGATAATGCCGAGCGACTGATAACCCGACACCTCGAAAGCAGCGGCGAGCTCCTTGATCTTGCGTACCTCGTGTTCATGGTTGTCCACGCTTACGACGGCCGGCATGTCGCCATGTCTTTCCATCGCGACGAGCTCCGGGTTCGGCTGGATGGCCTGCGCGAACTGCGCGATCTCCCATGTAGACCTGTAACTTCTGAACAGCCGCACGATGTCGGCATGCGGAAACACCGTTTCAATCAGGTCTGCGGATGAGGCGCTTACGGGGTTCACTTTTTGGTTGACGTCGCCCAGGATCGTCTTCTTACAATTGAAGAGCCTGGAAAGCACCGCGTATTGCACGGGTGTATAGTCTTGCATTTCATCTACAAGCAAGTGTTTCACCTGTTCGTATGCAGACGCGCCCTCCAGCCGCAGCTTGCAATACAGCAACGGGAACACGTCGGCATACTCGAGCTTGCTGCCGTGCATCATGCGAAACAAGTGCGGCTTTTTGTTCCAGGTATAAAAGTGCTTGTAGATATCGAACACATTGCTGAACCTGAACATCCTCGGCACGGCCTCCCATATTTTCGCCTTGTCGCGCGCCGACAATTTCCTGTTGCTGGTGCCACGCACATACTGCTGGATTTCCCTGACCACTTCGGGTATGCGTTTTAGCATGGGCATGCGGCTGTATGCTTTGAACCGCTCTTGTATGTATGGATGCGGCACCACCGTGCCTGCTATCTTCAATTCGCTCGCTTCAAAAAAATTGTTCTCAATGTAAATCATGTAGCGGTTGAGTTCGCTAAGAAACTCCATCGACGCCTTGTATCGTATCCGCTCCACAAATCCTTCGTGCGGATCGGTGAGCAATGCTGTTACCTGTTGAAAGAATGTTTGGAAATTGTATTTGCGTTCCAGCACGTCGCTGGCCAACTCTTCCATGCCCATCTCCGGAATGTGCTCTTCACCCAACTCGGGAAGCACGTTGGAAATGTAGTCGGCAAATACTTTGTTGGGGGAAATGATAAGAATGTCTTTGGCGGCGATGGTATCGCGGAAGCGATAGAGCAAAAAGGCAATGCGGTGCAGTGCGATGGATGTTTTGCCCGAACCGGCTACGCCCTGTATGATCATGACCTTTGCGGTTTCATTGCGGATCACGGCGTTTTGGTCGCGTTGGATCGTAGCCACAATGTTCTTCATCTTGTCGTCCGATGACTTGCTGAGTTCGCGTTGCAGCACTTCGTCGTGTATGTTGACCGCATTCTCGATCATGAATTCCATGCGGCCTTCGGTAATCTTGTATTGTCGCTTTAAGGCAATTTCGCCCTCAACCCTTCCCCTGGGCGTAACATAGCCGGCCGGGCCAAGCTCGTAGTCGTAAAACATCGACGAAACAGGCGCACGCCAGTCATAGATGAGGTTGTTGTTGGAGTGGTCTTCGGTAAACGTGTGGATGCCGATGTAAACAGGCGACGATTGCGCATCGCCCGCCGTCTTAAAATCGATGCGGCCGAAGTAGGGCGACGCTACCAACTTCATTAAACGTCGACGCCGCGCCACGGCAGCTCATGGCACATTTCTACCGAAGGACGAACGTCAGGTCTTGAGTGTCTTGCGGACCTGCTCATCGACGATCGAACGGTGTCGAGACTAGATGCCTGTCACGCCTGCACTCTCTGCTTAGCTGACCTTGGCAGGATGGCGGCCGGCGTCCGCTTGCATCCCCACGGTTTGGGAATTCGCCAGGAAACGCTATGGAAGACAGTGTCGGATCTGATGAGGTTTGGGAGTGTTAAGTGCTTGATTCGCCTGATTCTGTGTCGTCCCCTCGGCTCCACCAGAAAGATTTGACCGATCGCATCGCTTTCTACGCCGGGCCCGCGTTTGTTAGTGGAAACTTCTCAAGCTGCGTCATGATGTCGGCCAGCGTCGCA
>JAAURZ010000439.1 GCA_012031955.1 Bacteroidia bacterium | reverse complement strand
TCTGGAAGGGAGCCGGCCTCTCACTCGTGCTTGACATGCTCGCGGTTATTTTGTCGGGTGGATTGTCGACCGCCGAAGTCAGCAAGCTGAAAACCGAATCGTCGCTGTCACAAGTATTTATCGCATTCAAGCTGACCGGGCTAAGCAACTTTCCCGCTATTCAGTCGGCGCTCAACGCCATCGCCGACGACTATAGAAGTTCGCAGTCCACAGGCCCTGCCGTGCGTTATCCCGGCGAAGGTGTACTGAAGGCGCGAGCCTACAACCGCGAACATGGCATACCCGTGTTGGCGGGTGCTTGGAGAGAAATACAAGCGCTCTGAATTTTATGGAAGCGAAATAAGCTGGAGACAAACGGGAGCCGGAATTTTTAGCGGCCTGCCAACAGGTGAGAGTTTACCTGTCTTTGCGTTGATCCTGAACACCACGATGTTGTCTGTATCCTGGTTGGCGACGAATAGAAATTCACCGCGCGGGTCCATGAAAAAGTTTCGTGGCGTTTTCCCTAACACAGGCTGGTGGCCTATCAGCATAATGGTTCCGTCGGTGTTGATTGAAAATATCGCGATGGCGTCATGCCCGCGATTTGACATGTACAGGAATTTGCCTTTTGGATCGGTGTGGATGTCGGCGCTTGTATTGTGATCCTTAAACGCTTCGGGCAGCGACACCACACTGTCCTGCAGAATTGTAAGACCGCCCGTGACTTTGTCGACGGAAAATGCAGCCACCGTTGAGGTGAGTTCTTCCGCCAGGTAAGCATACTTGCCATTGGGGTGAAAAGTAAAGTGTCGCGGACCGGCCCCGGCAACCACACTTATTTGAGGCACCGTGCCAGGTACCAGGGTGCCATCATCATTGATGCGAAAGATGTATACTTTGTCCGTGCCCAGATCGGCGACGTAAAGAAACTTATTATCTGGAGAAATAACGGCCGAGTGTATGTGTGACTGTTCCTGCCGCTGCTTGTTGATGCTGTTTCCGCTAAATTTTTTTGCATCGGCTGCCGCACCTACGAGGCCGTCGTCGAACAGTTGAAGCGAAACCAGGTTACCCTCCTGGTAGTTGGATACGAATGCGTAGTGTCCGTTTTTTTCAATGCTGATATGACACGGTTCGCCGCCGTACGATGGCCTGCTGTTGAGCCCGCTCAGTTTGCCGGTAGCCGGATCGATACCGTAGGCACTCACAGAACCTCCCTTGTCAGGCGCTTCGGCCGAACCGATATTCACCGAATATAAGAATTTCTTGTTCGGATGAATGGCTTGAAAAATCGGGCTCTCCAGGCTCGGTACCACTTGCAGTTGCGTGAACGTGCCCTTCGCGCGGTTGAAGCTGAGGACGTATACCCCCTTGCTGCCACGCACGGAGTAGGTGCCAACATACATAAGTTCTTTTCTAACCTGGGCCTGAGTTATCATGGTAATTAAGCATAGAAAAATACAAGTAAAGCTGCGCATCATAGAAGTGCCCTTGGATGGAAAGGTAAAGCTAACGATTCTTCTTTACGCGTGTGCAGAACAGGCCAGTGAATGTATTGCTAATGCTGCATTTCCGCTTCGATAGCCCATAGCAGGTACACAAGGGGTGCATTCCAGTTGATGGCAATTTCGTTTGACGCATAGGAGCAATCGTTGTCGAGAAATGCTTCGTTGGGTATGCCCGACGGGTAGCCAGCGCAGCCGTCCTGGCGGCCCGGGTTGGGGCCACCTGAAAGCAACCCTGGCACTGGTGCTTCAACACCGTCAGCTACGGAGGGACGGTGGTGCGGGTGCATAGGTGTTTTGTCTCCAAAGCCGGTAACAAAGGAGAAGCCGGTGGCATTCCTGCCGAGCAAGTAGTCGAGGTTGCTCAGCGCCGCGTCGAGCAGTGTTTTATCTCGCGTAAGTCTGTACGCCTGCAGTAACAGTACGCCCTGGTTTGCCGCCACAGCGTTGCTTCCCCACACGTAGTCAAGGGCCTGCAGACCCATCGCGGTCCGAAACGGGCTCGCGGCGGCGCGGCTACTCCAGTCGCGTGCAAGCTTAATCAATTTTTCAGCGGCTGCATCGGCCATCACGGAAGCGTCATCAGCAAGCGCCGATTTATTTCTCATCAGGCTATAGTAACCCAGCAATCGCACGTTGCCCCCACGACGGAAGCGGCATGGCGTCATCCGGGAAGAAGGGTGTGGCCAGGAACGCCGCGTCATGCGTTGTTACATAGAGTTCGCATGCCGCCCAAATTTTCTCATCACGCACATCGCGGTCGCCATACTCACCTGTGGTGATGTCCGGATCAAACTTCGGATTGAGTTCACGTTGGCTGTAGAAGATGCTCGGATTTTTCTCCGCCCATGCCCACGCGTGCTTTGCAGCTGCCAGGCAGGAGTCGGCCAGGCCTGGGAGTTGATTGTTGTAGGTACGAAACACACGCGCCGCCTGCGCCATTACGGCGGCAAAATCAAGCGCAGCTGGTGTGCTCTTCGCGACCACATACCGTTGCTTTGTCGCTTTGTCGGGCATCACCATTCCTTCGAAGGAAGCCGTGGTGAGTTTGTGATACACGCCGCCATCTCCGTGGTCTTGCATCGTGAGCATCCAGCGAAGGTTCCAGAGAAATTCGTCGAGCAGATCGGGCAGGTTGTTTTCACTTTCAGGAATGTTGAGCGCTATGGACTGACAATACGTCGGGTAGTCTTCGTACAAAGACAGCAGTGTGCCCATTGTGATGCCGGAGTTGACAATGTACTTGTTGTAGTCTCCGGCATCGTACCAGCCGCGCGGCGAGGCGATCACCGTGCCTGCCGGGCGAGATGCCGATGCCGCCGACGGATGTACCATCACGTTCATGTCGGGATGGCCCGCGGCTCGTTGCCACTTGCCTGCGTATATTTCAGGCAGCGATGTAGATGCGCGTTGGAAATAGAAAGCCTTGAGGCTTGCGGCCGCTACTTGTTTGTGCACGGCCTGTCGCACGGAGATGGTGGCTGTTGTAGTGACGGTATTCACCCCAAATACATAGTCGCCACTCGCTGTGATGAGAGAGACGTCGGCCAGGCGTACCGGCAATGTTGAATAGGAGTAGGCCAGGGGTTGGGTAAGTTCGCCTTTCAGCACCGTGTCTTTTTTAGCATTCAGCACATAAAATTTATCTGCAGTTCCACCTGTTACCGCTATGTACTTGGCTGCATCAGGGTAATAGCCGACCTGGTTGTAGCGAAAGGCTGTTTCAGGTGACTGCGCGCACCCATTGCAGAGAATGCACGCAGGTAGCACGAACGTAAGTAGTTGCTTGGTCATCGGGATTGTGATTGGTTTCTAAAGTTGCCAGAATCATCGTCATTGTCAAAGCGGCATTAACTTCCGTGCCCGCAATCGGAAACAAAATGACTATGAATTTTTGATTGGCAATGTGATAATGAACTCGGTACCCATGCCGGGTTGCGATTGAAAGGTGAGTGTACCGCGATGCTCGTTTATGATACTCTTGCTGAGGTACAGACCGAGCCCGGTACCAGTGCCTGACTCTTTGGTTGTAAAGAAGGGTTCGAACATCCGCGCCTGAAGGTCATCCGCGATTCCAACGCCA
>JAAURZ010000438.1 GCA_012031955.1 Bacteroidia bacterium | reverse complement strand
GATATGGTACCTGAGAACAAGTATCGACACCGAAGGATGGATTGCCGAGTTGAGAATACCACTTAGTCAACTGCGTTTCGCCAACAAGCCGGAGCTAACCTGGGGCATACAGGTACAGCGGATGTTCTTCCGGAACCAGGAGCGGTCGCAGTGGCAGTACATTCCTCCCGATGCCGCCGGCTACGTGCACCTGATGGGTGAGATGAAAGGAATTACAGGGATCAAGCCACAGAAGCAACTGGAGATTCAGCCCTTTGTGTTGGCCAAGGCCGAAACATTTGAACCTGAAGATGGCAATCCCTACCAAACCGGATCTTCGACGGGGGCCAACGTCGGGCTCGATGCGAAGATCGGCATCACCAGCGACATTACACTAGACCTCACGGTGAACCCCGACTTCGGACAGGTAGAAGCAGATCCATCGCGTGTGAACCTGACGGCGTTTTGAACTCTATTTTCAGGAACGAAGGCCGTTCTTTATCGAAGGCAATAATACGCTCAACTTTCCGGTGTCGCAGTTTGGCAGCTCTTCACTGTTCTACTCAAGAAGAATCGGGCGGCCACCGCAGGGAGGCGTAGACACGGATGCTTCGGGCGCCGACGATCAGAATGAGTATCTGAAACCAAACCAGAGCACCACCATCCTGGGAGCCGCCAAGCTTTCGGGCAAAAACAAAAAAGGATTCTCATGGGCGCTCCTTGAATCGGTAACGCAGAAAGAATTTGTTGAGGTGGACAGTGCGGGCCACAAGCGTCACGAGGTCGTGGAGCCTTTCACCAACTATTTCGTATCGCGTGCGCAACAAGATATCAACAAAGGCAACACAGTGATCGGCGCCATGTTCACCGCCGTCAATCGTCGCATCGACGATCAATCGCTCCGGTGGCTTCATTCCGAGGCCTATTCGGGTGGTGTCGACCTGTTGCACCATTGGAAAAAACGCGCCTACTATGTGAGCGCGCGTATGGTGATGAGTCATGTAAAAGGGAGCAAAGAAGCAATCGCCAACACACAACTTTCATCCGAGCGATTCTTTCAACGTCCGGACAACCACCACACTGAGTTCGATCCCAATCGCACTTCGCTTACCGGTACTGGAGGCCAATTGCTGATCGGCAAAAAGAGTGGCAACATTGTGTCCGACCTGGGCGTTGCCTGGCAGTCGCCGGAACTGGAATTGAATGACATCGGCTTCATGCCGCAGACCGACAACATAAGCCAGTGGTTCTGGATGCAATACCGCGTGTTGCAACCGAAAGGGATCACCAGGTCGCGGCGATTCAACATCAACCAGTGGAGCGAGTTCGACTTTGGAGGCAGGAATTTGAACGAAGGCTATAACATAAACGCACACGCCATGTTCAAAAACTTCTGGAATTCAGGTGGCGGAATCACGTATCGCGTAAGAAGTGCATCGAATGGCGACTTGCGTGGCGGGCCATCGCTTCGATACCCGGGTGGGGTGTACTTCTGGATGTACACCAGCACCGACAACCGTAAAAAGCTCGCCGTCGAAATTGGTCCGGAGTTGGGTTTTGGAAGAGACGACTACTCGCGTAGCGTAAACATGTACATGGACATCACGTACAGACCCACCAACGCATTGAACATATCGCTGTCACCCAGTGTCAGTGTTGACAAGAATCAAATGCAGTACGTGGCCACCGCAGACGATAGTGGACAAGAGCGCTTTGTCGTGGCGCAAATTGATCAGACCACAGTTCGTGTCGTGATGCGCGCCACATACATGGTTACACCGAACTTGTCTATCCAGTACTATGGGCAGCCCTTTGGTACGGCAGGTAAATACACAAACTTCAAGGTAATAGAAGACGCCGATGCGCGCGCATATAAGGACAGGTACCATTCCGTTTCGCCCACATCGCTGCTGCTTAATGGAGATGGTCAGTACAACGTCGACGAAGACCTCGACGGCATGCCCGAGTATTCGTTGGAAAACCCGATTTCAATTTCGGACAGTTTCGTTCCAATCTCGTTATCCGGTGGGAATACATACCGGGTTCAACGGTCTTTCTCGTGTGGACGCGCGAGCGAAACGGCTCCTTTTACGATCACAAGACAGACGATCAGGGTCGTTTTAGTTTTGATTTCGATCAGCGGGGTCACAATGTGTTTTTGCTCAAGTACACGTACCGGTTCCGCTTGTAGCAAGTCAGCGACGTGCCGATTGATCGACGGCCTGATTGTTCAGGATAAGGAAAGGGATGGGTTTGTCACCCCACTTCTTGTTGATTGCCGCCACGGGCGTCGGAAAATTGAGCGCGCCTAAAAAAATATCAACGTCGCCGTCGTGGTCGTAGTCGGCTGTTTCCATAATGAGCCACCGGGCTAGCGTACCTGCAGGTGTTGTTCTTGCAGTAAATTGGTTGTCACCCTGATTTTCAAAATACACGAATCCCTCGTCGCTGTGCTTTTCGAAGTCGGGAAAGAAAGCAACAGCCGCGATGTCGATGTCGCCATCCAAATCGTAGTCGTGTGCCATGGCCATCGATGCACCGTGCATGGGCAGAAAAACACTTTCCGTAAAATTCATCTTTCCGTCATTCAGGTGCAGCCGTACACCGTGGTACGGTTTCAGCACAATCGAGTAGTCCATGTTGTCGCCATTGGTAGTGAGTATGTCGAAGAACCCGTCATTGTTATAGTCACCTGTTTCAAAATAACTCGACCCGTACACCGGCGGAAACCGCAACAGGATTTTTTCGCTGAACTTGCGTGCGCCGTCGTTCACAAAAAGACTCACACGTTCGTCGCCCTGCGCGAACAACACCAGCACATCAATCCGGCCATCGTGCGTGAAGTCTTTCAAGATTACCTTGCGTGCGCCCGGAAGTGCGCTAAGTGTATTCTTTTGAAACGAACCACCACTTCCGCCGAACAAGGCTTGCAAGTTGCCGGTGTAGTTGCCGAAGTTGCATACCACGTAATCGATTATGCCGTCATTGTCGAGGTCGGCACTGGCGTCATATACCGGCCGCTTGAGGGAGTCGGCGATTCTTGTACTGTCTTCGTCGGCAGGTCGAGCAAAGACAGTTGGCCTGCGGGCTGATCGTTGGGATCCATGATACCTAGCAGCGAGAAGCGCAGCGTGTGGTCGTCAACCGGCGTAATTCGCGACGGCGGACTGGGCATCACGCCGGAGTCGACCAGCATGAGGCGGTGGTCGAATGCAAGGTACTGCGAAGAACGGTTACCGACCAGTATCCTGTTTCCAGCACTATCAATGGCAATGGTGGTGGTGATGGGCGCGAACGGCCGGGGAGGTGTTATTGGGTTGAAGCCCGAGAGCGGCTCCATGCGGTGTGCCGGCGAGGCAAGTGAGTCGGGCGCGTGCTGGAGATAGTACCGCTCGATAGCCTGCCACTCTTCAGTGGTGGTAATGGGCCGGGGTGGGAGTATGCGAATCACCGTTTCAAGATCTTTGAGTGGAATATCGGCAAGCAGTTGCGTGTTGTCGAAGCCCATGCGAAACGCCATTTGCGGCAGCACGTGCTCTCGCCAGGTTTGCTTGTCGAGCAGTGCCGGTTCCGGAAAAAGGTGGCAGGTGCCGCAATACT
>JAAURZ010000437.1 GCA_012031955.1 Bacteroidia bacterium | reverse complement strand
CTGAATAAACAACGCACAGGTCTCGACGACATCAAAAGTCAATTCGTTACCGACGCGCCGGTGCAAACCCTGAACGAGGCAATGAAGGGCGCCGACTTGTTTGTAGGACTATCAGTAGCGGACGCCATTACACCGGAGGACCTCAACAACATGGCGCGCGATCCCATCGTGTTCGCCCTGGCCAACCCCAACCCGGAGATCAGCTACGACCTGGCCATGAAGACGAGGAAAGACATAGTCATGGCTACCGGACGCTCCGACCACCCCAACCAGGTTAACAACGTATTGGGTTTCCCATACATATTCCGCGGCGCGCTCGACGTGCGGGCGCAGGAGATAAACGAAGCAATGAAGCTCGCTGCCGTACACGCGCTGGCCGCACTGGCAAAAGAGCCTGTGCCCGATATTGTGGTGAAGGCATACGGCACCGACAAGATCAGGTTTGGCAGAGACTATCTGATACCCAAGCCCCTCGACCCGCGCCTCATCACCACTATTTCGCCTGCCGTTGCCAAGGCAGCGATGGACTCCGGTATGGCCACCGCGCCCATCACCGACTGGGGCGCCTACAACAGTGAACTCCAGAAGCGCATCGGCATCGATCAAAAACTGATGTCGCGCATCATCGACCGCGCCAAAAAGAATCCCAAGCGAGTGGTCTTCGCCGAAGCGACGCATCCAAAAATTCTCAAAGCCGCACAGGTGCTTCAAGATGAAGGCATCGCCTATCCTATACTGCTGGGTAACAAACGTGAAATAGAAAACCTGATCGCCGAACACAAACTCGACCTCGACTGTCCGATCATCTACCCGCGCGAAGAAGAGGAGACCGTGAAGCGCTACGCAGAGATGATGTACAAAAAGCGCCAACGCAAGGGCCTCACGTACCAGGATTGTGTAAGGCTGATGCGGGAGCGCAACTACTATGCAGCCATGATGGTGGAGCATGGCGACGCCGACGCACTCGTGTCTGGTCTTACCAAAGACTATCCAAAAACGATTTTGCCTTCGCTACAGATCATCGGTACCGCTCCCGGTGTCAATCGGGTGGCAGGCATGTACATCATTCTCAACAAAACGGGCACGTACTTCTTTGCCGACACGACCGTGAACGTCGACCCCAACGCGCAGGAACTGGCCGAGATCATAGACCTGACAGCGTCGGGTGTGAAGTTCTTTCAGGTAGAACCGCGTGTGGCTGTTTTGTCTTACTCCAATTTCGGCTCGTCCAAAGGAGATATTCCGGAAAAAACAAAAGAGGCCGTGCGCCTTGCGAAACAGAAGGACCCCAACCTTGTGGTAGAAGGAGACATACAGGCAAACGTGGCACTCAATACAGAGATACAGCAGGAGACCTATCCATTCAGCGCCATCGCGAAAGACGGTGCGAACACGTTGATCTTCCCCAACCTGGCATCGGGCAACATTGCTTATAAACTGCTGATGGAAATCGGCGGCGCCGAGGCAATTGGCCCTATACTGCTCGGCATGAAAAAGCCTGTGCACATACTGCAACTTGGCAGCTCCATCCGCGAGATCGTAAACATGACCGCCACCGCCGTGGTAGACGCGCAAACGTACGAAGAACAAAACAGCGCCAAATAAAAAAACACGACGACCACATCATTTGATCCGAGAGCCCCATGATCACCTACCTGAAAGGGAAACTGGTTCACAAAGACCCGACGTTCGTAGTTATTGAAGTGAACGGCGTCGGCTACCACGTACACATCTCACTTCAGACTTTTTCCGAAATAAAAGATCAGGAAAAATATCCTGCTTCATACACACCTCAACATCCGCGAAGACGCCCACGTGCTGTTTGGATTCAGCGGCGAGGGCGAGAAAAAACTATTTCAGCAACTCATCAGCGTCAACGGTATCGGCCCGAGTACCGCCATCGTTATGCTGTCTTACCTCAGTTCGCAGGAACTCAAAACCGCGATCATCTCCGAAAATGTAGCGACGTTGCAAGCCATAAAAGGCATCGGTGCAAAAACGGCGCAGCGCGTGATAATCGACTTAAAAGACAAACTCAAAAAAGGGGGTTGGGAAGACCAGTCGGCGATTTCAATTGCGCCGCACAATACACTTAAAAAGGAAGCGTTATCAGCTTTGCTTACGCTGGGTTTACCTAAACCAGTGGCGGAGAAAAGTGTAGATGCCATCCTGAAAAAATCGGGAAATACCATTACCTTGGAAGATTTAGTTAAACAGGCACTCAAAAACGCTTAAGACCTTTTGGTTGTCACTACTCGGAAGAACTATACCACACTATATGCCGGCCGGATCATCATCTTTTGGCTGACCCTGTGTGCGCTGACGGACGAAGTTTTCGCCCAGCAGGATTCCACACGCGTAGCAAAAGACACTACAACCAACAAGCCTTATCAACCCAGCAGGCGTCCCGTGTTCCGCCCCACCGACAGGTATGGCGATCCCTTCTCGAACACCATCAATTCATCTCCATTTTTTCTGAAGGATCCGAACAGGCTCAAGCTCGACGTGGAGATCGATACCTCGTTGAACTATACCATCTACGAAAAGATCGGCGACATCAACTACCGGCCTACGTCTGAAATGACGTTTGAAGAATTTAAGCAGTACCAGCAACGACAGCAACTGAAAGACTACTGGAAAACACGCACACGGGCGGCGGATGGCGAGAGCGCCGTGAGCGGCCGCGGTTTCATACCTAAAATTTTCGTGAGCCCCATGCTCGACCGCATCTTTGGCGGCAGCTATGTCGAATTGATCCCTCGTGGCTTCGTGACGCTCGACTTCGGCGGTTCCTGGCAAAAGATCAACAACCCCGCTATTCCCATCCGTCAGCAGCGCAACGGCGGTTTTGAATTCGACCAACAGATCAACATGAACGTAGTCGGCAAGATCGGTGAGAAGCTCGCCGTTACCGCCAACTTCGACAACAACAATTCATTCGACTTTCAAAACAACATGAAGGTCGAGTACACAGGTTTCAAAGAAGACATCCTGAAGAAACTCGAGATTGGCAACGTAAGCCTGCCACTCAACAACACGCTTATACAGGGCGCCCAAAACCTGTTTGGTGTAAAAGCACAGATGCAGTTCGGCAAGCTCATGGTAACGTCAATCGCTTCCACGCAACGCGGCAAGGCCAGCTCTATCGACATCCAGGGAGGCAGCAGCGGCCAGGGACGACCATTCGAAATCATTGCCTCCAGCTATGACGAGAACAGACACTTCTTCCTCGGACAATTCTTCCGCGAAAATTATCGCTCCTGGATTCAAAACCTGCCTCAGATCACATCGGGTATCAACATCACCCGCGTGGAAGTTTATATTCTGAATCGTAACAACGACACCCAGACCCTTCGCAATGTGGTAGGTTTCATGGACATGGGTGAAGGCACCCGCGTGTACAATGCGGCTATCACCGGACTGATGCCAGGCCCAAATACCACGGAGGCGAACGACCTGAAGCAGGTGCTGACCTTTGACCGCGCAAGCAGAAATCCCGACAACATCGCAAGCATACTCTCCACGAATCTGCCCTTGGAAGCGCATTGGAAAATGGCACGGACTACGAAAAAATTACCGGA
>JAAURZ010000436.1 GCA_012031955.1 Bacteroidia bacterium | reverse complement strand
ACCGGTAATGGCCACATCGCCGATGGTGGCTCGTGTGCAAACCAGAATTGAATTGGCCGGCAGCACGACCCGCTGAGCTGCTTGCCAGGCCGGCGTCTGTGATGGTCCGCCCTGTTTGATTTAAGTATTTGCGTCCTTTAACGGCCGTTACATCACTTGGTGTTGCACCAGGCGATGTTGCCATTCCAATAGCCTTCATTGCCTGTATCCGGCGTGCCTCCGCCCGTCACCCTGCCCAGGTCGCCGAGTTTGCGTGTCACCCATTTTGCATCAAACTCCTTGAACCGAATACGGCCGTAAGCAACTGTTGCATAAGCGCGCTTCTCAGGTCACGATTCTTAACAATGAGTAGTTCGCCTAGCGCAATGGCTTTGTCCCACGTGCCTATTACGCTGGTGATTCTGCCCTGCTCCGCAACGGCTGGGAGCAGCAACTTCCGTCGTTCCATATCGCCCTTGGTAATGTGGAACATCGTACCACCTTGCCGGCTGGAGAGTATCTTGTCGGTGTCGGCGGTAAGGTAGTGGTACAAATATTCTTTAGTGACTTTTGGGGAAGGAATAATTTTCCAGATGTGATAGTGGTAGATGGCTTTTGGGCCCGACCAGAACCTAGGCCCAAACGATGCGGACCAGGCGTACATAAGGTCGCCCTCCTGCACGTATTTGTCATTGTCAAGCTCCAGGTCTGAATAGTACCACTCGCTGTTGGTAAAGAAATTTCCAACACGCAGTACTTTGTACTTACCCGACTCCAGCAACTCTGCCTGGTTATAGGCGCGGCCATTTACGAAAGTAGCAATACTACCGAGTGGCACAAAGTCCCAGTTAACCGGCGACACCACAGCTGCGCGCAAGTCGTGATCGCTTTTGTTCATTAAATGTTCGTTATCTGCTGGCTGCACGTTCATACTCACGCGGCGACTTTCTATTGGGAAAAGGCGCGGCTAATAGCCGAGCTCCCTGATGTAGTTATTCATATTGTTTCGCACCTCTTTCAGCTCGGCCTCCAGTTTCTCGATTTCGAGCAGCGTTGCTTTCACGTCTATTTCCGCCTCCTGCTCGAATGTGTCGACATACCTTGATATGTTGAGGTTATAGTCATTCTCCTTGATGTCGTTGACATTAGCTCTGTATGCATATTTGTCAACCGTCTGGTAAGCTTTGTAGGTGGCCACTATTTTATTAATCTCCTTTGTGCGCAACCTGTTTTGCTTCTTGCCTTCTTCGTACTCCCGGCTCGCGTCGATGAACAGTACGTCGGTATGCGTGCGCATGCGGGTGAATATGAGTATGGCTGCCGGAATGCCGGTGCCGAAAAATAAATTGTTGGGTAGTCCTATCACAGCGTCGAGCAGGTTGTCCTCAATAAGTGAGCGCCGTATTTTTCCTTCGGCGCTTCCGCGAAAAAGGACGCCGTGTGGCAAGATCACACCTACCTTGCCATCTGGTTCGGTTGTCTCAATCATGTGCAGAATAAATGCATAGTCGCCTTTGCTGCGGGGAGGCACACCGCGCTTAAATCGTTTGAATCTGTCGGCGGCCGCATCTTCAAACCCCCACTTGTCAAGTGAAAGGGCGGATTGGCCACCACCACGTCGAACTTCATGAGGTTGTCGCCCTCCAGGAGCCGTGGGTTATTGATAGTGTCGCCCCATTCAATATGGGCGGCGTCCATATTGTGAAGGAACATGTTGAGTTTGGCAAGTGCCCACGTGTCGCCATTGCTGTCCTGGCCGTAAAGGGAAAAGTTGCGCGATGGTTCTCCCTGCGCGTCGGTTACATGCTCGGCCACCGTAATCAGCAACGACCCCGATCCGCAGGCAGGATCGCAGATGCGAGATCCCGCCTTGGGCGACAACAATAGCGCGAGCAACTCCGACACTTCCTGGGGTGTGTAGAACTCGCCACCTTTCTTGCCACCGCCCGAAGCAAACTTTTCGATAAGGAACATGTAGGCGTTGCCGATGATATCTTCCTTTCTGCCCAGCACCGATGGCCTGAAATCAAGTACGGGGTTTGCGAAATCGGTAAGCAGGTTCTTGAGTCTTCTGTTTCTTCCTTGGTTGCCCTACTTCTCGGAGTTGAAACTGATGTTGCGAAATACACCTCCAGTTTGGCTCTGTTGTGATGTTCTATAAGCCCAAGCACCCGGTCGATTTTTGCGCCAATGTCGACATCATTTCGGTGGTCGAAGAGGTAGTCGAAGGAGCAGTTATCAGGCAGCGTGAAACGTTCCCTCTTTAATTTCCGCTGAATCATGACTTCATCTCCGTCAAAACGTTCATGGAGTTCCTGTAACTTGTCCTTCCATACGTCACTAAGGTATTTAAGGAACATGAACACCAGGATATAGTTCTTGTACTCCGATGAATCGAAAGCACCTCTGAAGGTGTCGCAGGCAGCCCAGAGTTTTGCATTGATCTGGTCTTGCGTAGGGCGCGGTTTGTCTGACATTACTCTATCGTAGAAGCAGTTATTTTGTAGGCGTAAATATAAACCGTTTTGTCAGAGCCACCACCTTCACCCCCTTTTGCATCTAAGAGGTCGAGCAGTTCTACCTCCAATTCTTTGGCGATTTGCAACGCGGGCACTTGTTTAATGTGCCAAATGCCCATCGCTCTGCTTACACCGTGATTGTGAAAAAGCGCATGCTCCGGATCATCTGTTGAGCCAACATACCATCCAAGGACGTCATCGATCGGTGAATATTTCGCCACAAAATCTATGAACTCCCCTCTCACGGATTCTTTCATCCAGGCTAGGTTCACATCCGCTTCAAGAAGTGCTTTTGATTTAAGACGCCCGTAGCGTTTTATGTCATCCATCATCATTCAGTGAACAAGTTTTAGTAGTGAGGCCGAAATCAATTGCTTTCTTTTTTCCATTATTTCTTCCAGAATCGCCTGTTCGCGCTGGCGGAGTTTCTCTATCATCATTATTTTCTTTTGTATCTCCATACCGGGTAGGGCGATTTGAGTAGAGGTGACGGTCTTGAGGCTAATATTGGGAACGTACGTACCCTCCCCGCTCCCTTTGTAGTACATCTGCACATTCACCTGATTCAGATACCACGCGATGTACGGTGGGTACACCTGATCGGACGTGGGCCGCACTACAAAAAAGGCCGAACTGGGGATGCAACGTTTCTCGGATTGATTAAAAACGACGGCATAATTGTTGGCACCCTTACCGATTAACAACACATCGCCAGCACGAAGGAAAAATTTCTCTGCTACGGCCTCACTGTGAATACGTGTGAGGCCATCGAACGCGACGGTGGCATAGTTGACAAGGTCTTTCAGTTGAACAGCAAACGCATCTCCGTCAGGTCGGTGTTCTACCCTTCCCCTGAAGGTGTACCCCGTGAACACATTTGAAATCGCTTTTAGTCTATGATATCTGGTGTTTTCCATAGTGACGATCAAAGGTGCAGATAGCGGGCTAATGTTCAAAGATTTTTATTCATAATTTATAGGAAGATTTTTTTATATTTTTTAACACACTATTTTACAATCATTTGAAAGCATAGCTTTATTACTACACCATGCTATATGATGCCAATTGGCTAGACGCTAAGCGCT
>JAAURZ010000435.1 GCA_012031955.1 Bacteroidia bacterium | reverse complement strand
GAAAAACCGACGCGGCGCTAGTGACGCGCGAGGCGGCGCTACTCACCAGAAGCTTTGCTTGAGACGGTGGTGCACCGAAGGCCACCGCCTCACGCATACGCTGGCGCTACGGCCGTGTACACCGACGTGGCCGGTAAAACCGGCACCACGCAAGCCAACGCCGACGGCTGGTTCATGGCATTCACACCAAGCCTCGTGATGGGCAGTTGGGTCGGCGCGGATGACCCCCGCATACGCTTCCGATCTACATTACTGGGTCAGGGCTCAAGCACTGCGCTGCCCATTACCGGATACTTTCTCAACCAACTCAATCACGACGCCGACTTCAAGACAATGACCATGGAAAGGTTCACTCCGCTTCCTGCCGATCTCAGGCAGAAACTGGATTGCGATCTCTACGAACTCAGCGACGAGCTGTGGCAGGAAATTGCCCAATCAATATTTCAGCGCGACTCCATTATTAATGCCGACACACTGGCGGAGCCGCCGAAAGAGACTTTTCTGCAAACGCTGTTGAAACGTAAAATCAAGATGATGGAAGCCCAACAGCGCCGCGACTCCATTGCCGCTCAAGAGCAACTGGAAATTGAAGGCGGCTGATTCTACCAGGGTATCTCCTTTTTGTCGCGTAGAAATTTCCCGGTGATGCTGATCGGCGCGTCCGTTGCCAGCCAAACCGGCGTCTCCGCGCCTTTCGACACCGTACGTGTCGCGCCGGCTCCGCCCATGTCGGTCTTCACCCAGCCGGGGCACACTGCGTTCACGGCTATTCCTTTGGCGTGGAGCGCGATCGAGAGATGCATCGTGATGGCATTCTCCAGTGTCTTTGGAGTAAGAATAAAGAGGAGCATAACTGGAAACGCCCTGCGAAATGGCACCGGCACTGCTGGACATGTTAATAATGCGGGCGCCCTTGGTCAGCATCGGCAGAAACTGCTGCACCATCCACAGCGGTCCGAGTGAATTTGTTTGGAGTGTGACGAATATATCTTCTTCCGAAGCGGCAAGCATGTTTTCATGTTCACCGATCAGCACCCCCGCATTGTTCACGAGTACATCGAGGTGATGGAGCCCGGATTGCCAGAGGTGATCGAATGCTTGCCGTATGGCCGACCGGTCGCTTACGTCGATTGACACGCCTGCTGCGTCCACGCCTTGCGCCTTCAGCGAACGCACTGCTACCTCCACCCGCGTCGTGTCGCGGCCGGCGACGATCACCCTGAAGTCGCGCTGGCCAAGTTGCCGCGCTATCTCAAGGCCTATGCCTTTATTGGCGCCGGTGATGAGCGCCGTTTTCATGACCTGGTCCCGAATTCTCCCTGATAAATAAGTTTGCGGCTGACAGTCATCCACTGCCGGGTGGCTGATGGCAACGGCGCAAAGGTGGCAGGCTCGGCAAAAGTCCCGAAAGCGGCTTGACGCATTTGTTTTATACTTCTAAGCATTGGATGTTCCTGAAATTCAGCGGCGATTCAGCTTTTGAAGCCAGTCTTCGGCAGCACGCGACAGGCTTATCTTGCCCGACTTCAACGCGCCTGCGAGTCGCGTGTTCATAGGGCCTTGCGACGTAAAGTGCCATTGGCCGCAGTCGTCGCAGCGGTAAATGGCCACGGGCCCTTGCCCTGGGGTATAGTGATATCGCGACCACGCCTCAATAAGGGCGTCTTCGGCCATCGTTTCCGACGCGTATGTCCGCTTGCCGCTGCTGCACTTCATGGCTGGATGCGACCTGATAATGACCAGCAGTATGCGAAAGTTCCTGGTCGGGTTCACAAAAAAAAGCCAGGCGCGGGCCTGGCTTAGAGACTTTTGAGATACTGATCTATTAGTTTGCCAATCTCACATTCACAGCGTTCAACCCTTTCTTGCCTTCTTTCAGCTCGAAAGTCACTTCGTCGTTTTCACGGATCGTATCCACCAGCAAGCCGGAGATATGAACAAAATACTCTGTACCGGTGCCGTTTTCCTTAATAAAACCGAAACCTTTAGACTCATTAAAGAATTTTACTTTTCCTTCTTTCATTGAAATAATTGTATAAATAATTAATCCACAAAAGTACTGATTATAACCATCTAGCGAAGCGATTCGCCATAAAATTGCTGACAAAGATCAGCGGTTTCCCGTGACCAAGGTTACAGAATGGCGGCGTTTCCCGGTGTTCCTTTACCCTGGAAATAAACGCCAAACATATGAAAACCAAACACATCATCGTGCTGGGCAGCAATTTTGGCGGGGCCACCGCTGCCCTCGAACTGCAACGCAAACTAAAAAACGACGCCCATGTGACCGTCGTGTCGCCCAACCCTAACTTCACGTTTATCCCATCCATGATCTGGGTCCCGTTTGGGCGCCGCAAACTTGAAGACATTAGCTTCCCCATCCGCCCGATAATGGAAAAGCGGGGAATCGAATTCATACAAGACACTGCCGACCACGTCGATCCGGACACCAACGAGGTTCATACCTCCCACCACGGCGTACTGCGCTACGACTACCTGGTCATTTCCACGGGGATTCAAATGGACTTTAACGTGGTAGAAAATCTACACCCTGAAAAAGGATACATCGAGAACATCGTGATCCCAAAATACGGGGAGCGCGCCTTCCAACGGTTCAACGAGCTGGTGGCCGACCCCGGACCTGTTGTGGTAGGTGCCACACAGGGTGCCAGTTGCATGGGAGCCGCTTACGAATATCTCTTCAACCTCGACAAGGAACTCCGACGCCGCCATGTGCGCGACAAAGTCACGCTCACCTGGTTCACACCCGAGCCCTTCCTCGGGCATTTCGGCATCGGCGGCATTAAGGGTGGACAAACCATGCTGGAGGCTTTTATGAAAATGTACAACATACGGTACTACACAAATGCCTCGATTGAACGGATTGAAAAAGACCGGATCATTATGCACGACGGAACGGAACTTCCTTACAAGATGGCGATGATCATGCCGCCGTTGTAGGCACAGAAGCTATGGTACACTCTCCTAAACTGGTTGACGAAAAGGGATTTGTGGTGTGCAACGAAGGCTATCAGCACGTGGCTTATAAGAACGTATACGGCGTTGGCCTGGCGGTGGAAGTGAAATCGCCTTTCAAATGCGTCGTACCCTTCGGCGTACCGAAGACCGGCTTCCCCACCGAGGTGTCTGCAAAAATTGCCGTCGAAAACCTGGTGGCCGACATCAAAGGATCAAGCACTTTCAAGAAACGCGACTGGGGCAAGATACCTGCAGTATGTGTGATGGACGCAGGCCACAAGGAAGTGATTATCCTCGGCGACCACCTCTTCAAACCGCGACGCTTCGCGATGATGGTCCCCAACATCTTCAATGACTGGACAAA
Source organism: Bacteroidia bacterium (assembly GCA_012031955.1). The sequence goes on along the minus strand of JAAURZ010000435.1, from coordinate 241 downwards.
ACTTCTGATCGAGAAATATTTCTTATTCAAATTCCGTCACGGACTGGCGATGCTGCCGTGAAAAATTTGATTCGCCAATTGGTGAGCTCCGTATAATTGTTGAACAAATACCTACAGGCTTGCTCGTCGAAATGAGTTGCACCGATCCGCCTGGCAGTTCTTATGGCTTTCGGAATACAACATGCCACACGCCCCTGAGGTCGCCTGTTTTGTAACCTGTAGCCTTGTCGTTTGGATAGGC
>JAAURZ010000434.1 GCA_012031955.1 Bacteroidia bacterium | reverse complement strand
AACATTTGAATCCATAATAACATAGATATCTATTTTATTCTGTATTTGATCTGAATTTTTTCAGTAACACTTTTAATTGCTGTCAAGTTTTTTCTTTTTTTCAACAAAAAACAAATTAAATTCTGTTCCTGGTCATAGTTTTTTTGGGCAATTAAATGTATTAATTAATCTCATCCAGTCATAAAAAAAAATTATCTTTAATTATTGGTGTACATTTCACAATAACCCTATACTTTGACCCGACGAAATTGATCAACGTTAATTTATGGTAAGTGAAGTAGATAGTTTTTTTAAATCCGCTTTTTTACCGCTGTCAACTCAATTTTCCCGAATCGCCTGTAACCAATCCGCAAGCGCTCGGTATCTTTACTTATCCACCATGTCAACCCACGCCATGATCAAGAACTACCTTCTTACCACCATGCGCAGCCTGCTCAAAAGCAAAGGTGCGTCAGCCATCAACGTATTCGGCCTGTCGGTCGGCATGGCCTTCTTCATACTCATCGTGCTGTTTGTGTACCATGAACTGAGCTACGACCGGTTTCATGTTAACGCGGACCGTATCTACAAAATAACGGAAGACCTGAAGACGGAAAATGAAGTGCTCTTTCAGGCCACGAGCTCGCCGCCAATGGGCCCCACCATGCAACAGGATTTTCCGGAAGTGGAAAAGTTCGTGCGATTCAATGAGTGGAACGCGCTCGTGGTGCGTGGCGACAAAGCCTTCTACGAATCCGAGTGCCTGCTTTCCGATTCCACCGTGTTCGATGTGTTCTCCTGGAACTTGCTGAAGGGTGATCCGAAGACTGCCCTCGTCGATCCCTACTCGGTGGTGATAAGCGAAGACATGGCCACACGCTATTTCGGCGACGAAGACCCCGTGGGCCAGGCGCTCACCATCGGCAACGACGAGTACAAGGTGACGGGCGTTGTTGAAAACGCGCCTACTAACTCTCACATCAGTTACAACTGCTTTCTCTCCTTCAGCACGTGGAGCACAGAGCACAAGGAGGCAGAAACGCGGTCATGGTTCTGGAACGGTTTCTACACCTACCTCCTGCTGCGCGACAAAGATGACATCGGCGCGGTGCGCAGCAAAATGGGCGACTTCATTTCGCGTCACATGGAAAAGGGTGGCATGTATTACGAAGACCTGCCGCTGGTGGCGCTCGCCGACATTTACCTTTCCAAGCAGCGCACGTGGGAGAACGGCAAGCGCGGCAGTCTCAACAACATTTATGTGTTGTCGGTGATCGCCGTTTTCATCATCCTCATCGCCTGCTTCAACTACATCAACCTGTCCACCGCGCGCGCGTCGCGAAGGACCAAGGAAGTAGGTCTTCGCAAAGTACTCGGCGCGCAGCGCCGGTCGCTGCTTGCGCAATTCATCGGCGAGTCGACCCTCATCAGCGTGTTGTCAACCCTGCTGGGCATGGGCATCGCGTGGCTGTTGCTCCCCGCCTTCCAGGAACTGGCGGGCACTTCGTTTAGCTTCGGCATCATTCCACCTGTGTACTTCTACAGCGGGCTTGCCGCGCTCGCGTTGTTGCTGGGCCTGCTGTCGGGCGCATATCCCGCACTGATCATTTCACGTTTTCATCCGTTGCAAATTTTTCGCCCGTCGGCCCTGGGCTTGTTCAGTCACCAGTATTTCAGAAAGGTGCTCGTCACCACACAGTTTGTGATTTCCATCGTGCTTGTGGCCGGCACCTGGATTGTCTACGACCAGCTTGATCACCTACGGAACATGGACCTTGGCTTCGTGAAAGAAGCCACGATGATACTGCGCACCAACGGCGATGCGGCGATACGCGAGCACCGCGAATCGATCAAGCATGAGTTGGCCAAAATACCCGGTGTGTTGTCCGTCGCGCAATCACAGAGCGTGCCGGGTCGCGGATCGGTGAATAACTTATACACCGAAATAGAAATGGAAGACGGCAAAATGTCGCCCACCAACATCAACTCCAACGGTGTCGACCACGATTTCATACCGGCGTTCGGCATTCAAATGCTGGCGGGCCGCAACTTCTCGCGCGAGAATGCCGCCGACGACACGGCGGCGTTTATCATCAACGAAACGGCCATGAAAGACTTTGGCTGGACGCCCGAACAGGCGCTTGGCAAAAAGGTGAACCAGCAAGGCAAGCGCGGCACCATCATCGGCGTAACCAAAGATTTTCACTATCTCTCGCTGCACCACCAGGTAGCGCCTTTGCTCATCACCGTAACCAAATACCTCGGCCCGTTTTCCGTTCGCATCAAGTCAGACAACATGCAGGCCACAGTCGCGCAGTTGGATGAAGCTTGGAAAAACACTCGCGCCGCAGGTGCCCTTCACCTACACTTTCCTCGACGAGGACTACAACCGGCTCTACCAGGCCGACGACCAACTGGCCAGGCTTGCACGTGTGTTCACGGGCCTGGCTATTGTAATAGGCTGCCTCGGCTTGCTCGGGCTCACTTCGTTTTCCGTGGACCGCCGTGTGAAGGAAATAGGTATTCGCAAAGTGCTCGGTGCTTCGGTGCACAGCGTGGTAATGTTGATTTCAAAGGAGTTCATCTATCTCATTTCATTCTCCTTCATTATAGCCGTGCCGCTGGTGTACTACCTTGCCGGAAGCTGGCTCGAGAATTTCACCGATCGCATCAGCATCAACCCGGTTAGCATCATGCTTTCGGGAGTATCTGTGTTGATAGTGGCTTGGATCACCATCAGCTACCTTACCTAACGCGCGGCAAACGCCAACCCGACCGAGGCATTGAGGAACGAGTAGGAAAAGGGCAGCCTGTCGGCCCGGTCAATAGGTTTGTTGACGTTTGTCATTGGCACGTAATGCGTGTTCGGCTATCTTTGCGCGCCGGTGCGCTGTGAGGCGGAAGTTAATCGCTCACAGATTTACATCGCCGCGCAATCTCAAATGATCTTCAAGCTGCTCAGGTTAAACGTAGACGTCACTGACGATGACTTCAACGCGATCTATCCGGAAAACATAAGAAAGCTTTCGAGGAAGCACTGGACTCCCGTGTCGGTAGCCAAACAGGCGGCGACATTTTTGGCCGAAAGGCCGGGCACGCGCGTGCTCGACATCGGCTCGGGCGCCGGCAAATTTTGCATGATCGGCGCGGCGCACACACGCGGTCACTTCACGGGTGTGGAGCAACGATATGATCTGGTCGAATTGTCGCACCGGCTGGCGTCGTTGCACCAGATCGGCAACACGGCATTTGTCCATGGAAACATAAGATCGGTTAAATTCCGGTCTTACGATGCGTTTTACTTCTACAACTCTTTTTCGAAAACATCGACACTGCCAACAAGATCGACGATACGGTGAAACTCGATACCGAGTTGTATCGCTTGTACTCCATACACATCGTCAAGCAATTTGCCTCGCTCCCGCTGGGCGCGCGCGTCGCCACCTATTGCAGCCCGCTGAATATTATGCCCAGAAGTTTCCGTCTGCTCGATTCGCTGCAAGGAGGATCACTAAGATTTTGGGAAAAAACCGGCACCGACATGCGCATAATCAACGCGGGTTTGTAGTCGGAGGAGCAACTCCATAGGCGATACCGTACATGTTT